>NZFK01000003.1 GCA_002690645.1 Rickettsiales bacterium | reverse complement strand
TTACTTTACTGTAAAATCCCTTTTTGATGTATCTAAGACCTGTTTTAAACCTATTCCTAAAATAGATTCTACTGTTATTCAATTAACACCAAGATCTAGTCCTTTATTTGAAGTAAATGAGGAAAGGTTTTTTAAATTAATCAATTCAGCATTTTGGGGAAGACGTAAACAATTAATTTCTGCTTTAAAAAAAAGTCCTTTTATTTCATTAAAAAAAGGGTTTGAATCATGCGATTTTTTTAACAAAAATAAATTAGTAAGAGGAGAAACATTAGATCTAACATCATTTTATGAAATGTATAAAGAACTAGAAACTAAGCAATTTTTTATGTAGTCTTTAAGTATGTCTTTTTTCAAATTACTATTAATAGCCTTTATTGCTTTTGTACAATTAGCGTTTACTACTTATGCTGAATCAAATTTAATTTATATTGTAATGGAAGGAACATCTCGCAGTTCATTATATTCTTTAATCCAAAAGAATAAACTTAATAATATCATGTCAATCATAAAACAAGGCAATTACCGAAATCTTGAGATTGAAGGAATGGAAAATGATTATGAGGAGCTTTACCTTACGATGTTAACAGGCCATGATCGGCATGAGTTTGAAATATCTAGTCAAAACTTTTCATCCCAAATTTCTTTTTTTGAACAAATCAAAACAAAAAAATCAAATTACAATACAACAGTGTTATTTACACCTAATGATGACGTAAATCAAACATCAGTTGTCTATAACCTAATTTCAGAACTAGTAAATCATAATAAGCCATATAGTCGCATCAAGCATAGTTCTTCTTATGAACTTGGTGTTGAAGCAGCAGCTGTGATTAAAGCTGTAAAAAAACCATTTGTCATATTTTTAAATTTTACAAATATTGATAAAGTAGGTCAGCGCTATAGAGAAGGTGGTGAACTATATTCTCAAGCAATTTTTAATTGCGATCGTGCTATCGGGATCATTTTGAATCAACTTAAAAAACAACAATTATTAAATGAAACTAATATTTTTATTACTACAAATTATGGGATGGAACCAAAAAGCAAATTTAAATCTCATTTAACATGGGTAATATCAAATAAAAAAACACAACGAAAAGGTGTTATCCAAGATATAGTTCCTTCACTTTATGATTTAATTGGAATAAAGCCTAATAGAAACCAATATTTTGGAGAAAGTATTTTTAAATAAAAAAAATGTTTAAAGATTTATTTTTATGTGTAGAATGACAACCGTATCATTAAATATTTATAAAAATATATAATTCTTTTAAGAATTAGACAAAAAAGGGTGAGTTAAAATTAAAAAGAACTATTTGAAAAATTTCACAAATCTATTATTTCATTCAACAAAAGAAGAACAGATTAAAAATATTGAAACATTTTTTAAGCTGACTAAACATAAAAGAGAGTATACAGCTGAAGAAGTTGCAAATTTAAGAACAAGCCATGTAGATTCAATTCCAACAACAGCAATTTTTACAGCGCGACGTATGCGCGATAAGTTATCTAAAATGTCAATTGACTCTACAAGTCATTTTAGATCGTTAGGTTGTCTAAACCCAACACAAGCTAGAGCTTTATCAGAGGCTACATATAACACATCAAATCAAGCTGTTGATGGCATTTACATAAGTGGTTGGCAAGAAGCTTCTTCTGGTGAAAATACGTATTCAACAATGTTTCCTGATCAAAGTATTTATCCTGTGAATAGTGTTCCTGAAAAAATAAAAAAATGAATAATGTTTTAATTGCGGCAGAACGTGTAAGACAAGAAAAATTACGAAGTAGTATATTAACTGATGAAGAAAAAGAAAAGTTAAAAGATATCCAATACCAAGTACCTATAATTGCGGATATGGAAGCTGGATTTGGACAAGAAATTCATACGTTTCAGCTCGCAGTTGAGTGTATTAAAGCGGGTGTAGCTTGTGTTCATTTAGAAGACCAAGATGGGTCATTAAAAAAGTGTGGACATATGGGTGGAAAAGTTAAAGTAAGTATCAGTCAATTTATAAATAAATTAAAAAGTATACGTTTAGCAGCAGATGTTTTAGGTGCAGATACTGTTATTATTGCAAGAACCGATGCCATGGGAACACAGTTAATTAATAATGTAAGTAACAAAGTTGACCGAACATTTTGTTATAAAGGGTTCAAAAAAAGTGAATTTTTAAAAAATGCATTGTTAGGAAGTTACTTTAAAGATGTATCAGTTTTATATGATCAGCTTATGTATCATAAAGTGTTAGAAGAAAAAGTAATTAGTGGTAAAAAGCAAATTGTAATAAACCATGATTTATATTTAAAATTACTTGACTCTGAAAAAGATAGCAAAACATTTAACGCTATAATTTCGCATTTAAAAAAGACATTATCATTAACAGATGATAAGGCTAAAGCATTATATTCTTTTTTTGAGATGACGCCTTTTTTAGCAACTGCTGATGGGTATTATCGTTATAATGCTAGTTTAGATGCCGCTATAAAAGTAGGGTTAGCAGTAGCTCCATACTGTGATTTAATTTGGTTTGAAACAGCGCATCCTTCTTTAGAAGATGCAAAAATATTTGCAACAGAAATTCATAAAAAATACCCAGGTAAGATGTTTCATTACAACTGTTCTCCATCATTTAATTGGAAAAAGAACTTTGTTGAAAAATATGGAGATGATTATGAACGAAATTTAAAAAACTTTGGCCAAGAGCTTGCTAAGTTAGGATTTAAATCTCAAAAAATCACACTTTTTGGTATGCATGTCATTAATCAGGCGATGAAAGATCGAGTTAACGGTTTTCAAGAAAATGGAATGTTGGGTTATTCAAGGTTACAAGAGGAAGAAAAGGAGTCTGGAAACCAATCATTAGAACATCAAAGTTTTGTGGGTGTTAATGTCTGGGCTGATGTCACAATGGCGTGTACGGATGAAAATAATGAACTACTCGCAACCCAAGGGGAGAGTGCGACTATGGATCAATTTGAGTAAGCCTATGATACACCATAAAAATAACGCTATTAATAAGTATCCTCATTTATTTTCAACTGAAGCAACAACTTTTGTAACAGAATTAGTTAAAAAATTTGGGCCCGAACTTAAAATGTTGTTAGCTGAAAGAAAACAAAAACAAGATCTAATCACTAAAAAATGTTTAGCTAATGAATTACCATTAGAGTTTATAGATGAGGCTATATATCTTAAAGAGGGAGAAGATCCTAATTGGAAAGGGCCAAAACTTCATCCTAAATTAACAACAAGACATGTTGAAATAACAGGGCCTGCTAGTCAAGCAAGAATGGTCTTTAATTCTTTTCAATGTGGTGCTGATGTATACATGTCAGACTTTGAAGATTCATTATCACCTACATCTGATAATATTATTCAGGGTCAAATTAATTTATATGAAGCAGTACGGAAAACGTTAAAAAAAGATGGCAAAAGTTTTGAACCAACTGATACAACTTTAGTTGTTCGTGCACGTGGATTACATCTAAAAGATCATTATTTTTTATATGATAATCAACCATCACCAGGTTGTTTGATTGATTTTGGGTACTTTTTTTATAACAACGCAAAAGAATTATTAAACCAAGAAAGTGGTCCTTTTTTTTATTTGCCAAAAATGGAGCATTGGGAAGAAGCTGCTTGGTGGGCTTCTGTTTTTAAGTTTGCTGAAGACTACATCGGAATTGAACAAGGTAGTATTCGTGCAACAGTACTTATTGAAACGTTACCTGCCGTATTTGAAATGGATGCCATTATATATGCTTTAAAAGACTATTGTGCAGGCTTAAATTGTGGACGTTGGGATTATATCTTCAGTTATATGAAAACATTAAAGGCCTCAACCAACTATGTGCTACCTGATCGAAAACTTGTTGGTATGAGTGTTCCATTTATGCGAAACTACTCACTTAAATTAATTGAAACATGCCATAAGCGAGGAATCCATGCTATGGGAGGAATGTCAGCTAATGTACCTTATAAAATCGAAGAAAATAAAGATAAAGATTATTATATAGAAAAAAATAACGATATCTTAGATAAAATTGTTGCTGATAAGCAACTTGAAGCTGATAATGGTCATGATGGTGCATGGTCTGCCCATCCTCAATTAGTTCCTGTAATCAAGAAAACATTTGAAAAAAAATTACAAGGGAAAAGTAATCAAATTGATTATATCCCAAACAATTCAAATATAATGGCAAAAGAGATGTTGATTATGCCAGAAGAAGATAAAAAACCCACTACATTTACTGAAGAAGGTCTTAAAACAAATATTAATGTGGGATTACAGTATGTCATTGCTTGGCTTAATGGCGTTGGTGCTGTTGGTATTAATTATCAACCAGAGGGACAGCGTTATTTAAATCCTCGACTAATGGAGGACCTTGCAACAGCTGAAATTTCTCGGTCACAAATTTTTCAATGGTGGAAAATAAATCAGCCCATAATGATGGCAGATGGAACAACCGCACGTATGAGAGATATTTTTCAACCATTTTTTGAGTATGAAAAGCAACGAATAAAAGAAAATTCGCAAATTGTTAAATATAATTCGACTCCACATATTGAACATTTAAAAAATAAATTACTTCAAACAGAAGATAAGCAAGAGCAAAACGTTTTAAAAAATCAAATTAATCAAGAACAAAATTATTGTAAACAACAATTTGAGTTGGGGTGTAAACTATTTCACCAAATGTGTACAAATGAAAAAGAGGAGTGTTTATTTTTCCCTGATTTAGGAACACGTTATTTAAAATAAATGTTTAATCGTTTCTAAAGTTGTGTATAAATAAGTACGTTTTACAGAAATTTAAATAAAAACTATAATAACATGCAGGAAGGGGAAAAGATGGCATACGATATCAATATCATTAAACAAATTTATTCAGCTTTAGATAGTAAAATTACAAAGGCAAAAGCCCTTTTAGGTAAACCATTAACATTAACTGAGAAAATTTTATACGCCCATTTAGATAACTTTCCAACATCAGGGTATAAACGTGGAGAAACCTATGTTAATTTTCGTCCTGATCGAGTAGCTATGCAAGATGCAACTGCCCAAATGGCATTGCTGCAATTTATGCAAGCAGGTAAAAAAAGAGTTGCAGTTCCTAGTACTGTACATTGTGATCATTTAATTTTAGCTGAAACAGGTGCCGTTAACGATTTGCAAACAGCGTTAGCTACGAATAAAGAAGTCTATAATTTTTTAGCTTCTGTTTCAAATAAATATGGTATTGGGTTTTGGAAACCAGGAGCAGGTATAATCCATCAAGTTGTATTAGAAAATTATGCTTTTCCAGGTGGGTTAATGATAGGAACCGATTCACATACAGTTAATGCCGGTGGTTTGGGAATGGTTGCCATTGGTGTCGGTGGTGCCGATGCTGTTGATGTTATGGCAGGCATGCCGTGGGAATTAAAATTTCCTAAGCTTGTAGGGGTTGTTTTAACTGGAGAAATGAGTGGCTGGACCTCTGCAAAAGATGTTATTTTGAAAGTTGCAGGAATTTTAACTGTAAAAGGTGGAACGGGAAAGATTTTAGAATATATAGGGCCAGGTGCAGACAGTATATCATGCACTGGAAAAGGAACTATTTGTAATATGGGTGCTGAAATTGGTGCCACAACATCATTATTTGGATATGATGAGTCTATGGCACGATACTTAGAAGCAACTGAACGAGCTGATATTGCGGCATTAGCCAATGAAGTAAAAGCTCATTTACAGCCCGATCCTGAAGTATTAGCTAATCCTTATGAATATTATGATGAGGTTATCGAGATAAATTTATCAGAATTAGAGCCTCATATTAATGGTCCATTTACGCCAGACAAAGCCTGGCCAATTTCAGAGTTTGCAAAAGCAGTTAAAGAGCACAATTATCCTGAAGAGTTGGAAGTTGGTTTAATTGGATCGTGTACCAATTCATCATATGAAGATCTTTCAAGGGCAGCTTCTTTAGCAAAACAAGCTGTAGAGCAAAAATTAGAGGTTAATTCAGAGTTTGTGATTACACCTGGATCTGAACAAGTACGCTATACAGTCGAAAGAGATGGTATTTTAACTGATTTTGAAGGAATGGGTGGTGTCGTATTAGCCAATGCATGCGGCCCATGTATTGGACAATGGAAAAGACATCGAAGTGGAGGCGAAGAAAAAAATTCAATTATTACTTCATTTAATCGAAACTTCGCAAAACGAAATGATGGTAATCCTCATACACATGCTTTTGTCGCATCTCCAGAAATTGTAACAGCCATGGTTTTAGGCGGTAAATTAACATTTAATCCATTAAAAGATAGTATTGTAAATAAAGAAGGACAAGCCGTTAAGCTTGATGAGCCCAAAGGGCATGAACTTCCAGAAAAAGGATTTGATGTAGAGGATCCTGGCTTCATTGAACCTGTAAAAGATGGGTCAACTATCCAAGTAGTAGTAAATGAAAAGTCAGACCGCTTACAATTATTATCGCCATTCAAAGAATGGGAAAAAACTGATTTAAAAGGGTTAAAGTTATTAATTAAAGCAAAGGGAAAATGTACAACTGACCATATTTCAATGGCGGGACCATGGTTAAAGTATCGTGGACATTTAGATAATATTTCGAACAATTGTTTAATTGGCGCTGTTAATTTTGCGAATAACAAAACAAATACCATTAAAAATCAATTATCAGGTCAATATGAGGCAGTACCTACTGTAGCGCGTGCATATAAAGCAAATCAAATTGGTAGTATTGTCATCGGTGATGAAAATTACGGTGAAGGTTCTTCAAGAGAGCATGCCGCAATGGAGCCACGTCATCTGGGAGTAAGAGCTGTTTTAGTACGATCATTTGCAAGAATTCATGAAACAAATTTAAAAAAGCAGGGTATGTTGGCACTTACTTTTAAAAACAAAGCTGATTACGACAAAATCTTAGAAAATGATACATTTGATTTAAATGGATTGACTAAGTTTAAGCCTGGTTCAGAACTCGAACTTCATGTTTATCACGCTGATGGAACTGACGATAAAATTATTTGTGAGCATACCTACAATGATTTGCAAATTGAGTGGTTTAAAGCGGGTTCTGCATTAAATTATATTAAAAATAATCAAAAATAGTGTATAATTCAACTCATGAGAGTTCGATTTGCACCTTCACCAACAGGTAATTTACATATTGGAACATTAAGAGCTGCATTATTTAATTGGCTATATGCTAAACATCATAAAGGTAGTTTTGTATTACGTATTGAAGATACCGATTTACAACGTTCTGAAAAACAATATGAAACAAATATTTTTGCAGGATTATCATGGCTTGGATTAACAGTTGATGAAGGCCCTGAGCAGTCTGGATCCGTAGCTCCATATCGACAATCGGAACGAATTGAACACCAACTTTATCAAAAAGCTGCGATGGAGTTAATTGATAAAGGCCTAGCTTATTACTGTTTTTTAACTGATGAAGACATAACCAAAAAGCGTGCCGAAGCAAAAGAAAAAGGAACTATTTTTTTGCATCCTCGTACACATGAATCATTAACTAAGCAAGAAATAAATTTGAAAATAAACAATAATGAGCCTTACACGATTCGGTTTAAGATGAATGCAAAAAAAATAATAACATTTAAAGATATGATTCGTAATCCTATTGATTTTGATTGCTCAATTATTTCTGATTTTGTTATTTTAAAGTCGGATGGGAGCCCTTCTTATAATTTTGCTGTAGTTGTAGATGATTCAAGTATGAAGATTACACATGTAATCCGAGGAGAAGATCATATTTCAAATATGCCTAAACAGTTAGCCCTCTATGAAGCACTTGGTCATAAAACACCAGATTTTGCTCACTTACCCATGATATTAGGCCCCGATAAGTCAAAATTATCAAAACGACATGGTGCAACTGCAGTGACAGATTATAGAGATCAAGGTTTTTTACCGGAAGCATTATTAAATTATCTAGCTTTGTTAGGGTGGTCACCAAAAGATGAACAGGAGTTATTATCTAGTGATGAGATAATTGAGCAGTTTGGGATGGATCGTGTTAATAAATCAAATGCAGTATTTGATATTCAAAAACTGACATGGATGAATGGCCAATATATAAGAAAGTTA
>NZFK01000002.1 GCA_002690645.1 Rickettsiales bacterium | reverse complement strand
TAATGCCATATTAAAATCATTTTTCATGATAGAAAAATTTAACAAGTTAAATTTATCGTTTATTTTTATCGCATTAAAATCGATATCATTTTCTTTTATTAATAAGGTTTGCAATAAATTAATGTGACCATTTTGAACACACCATGACACTTTTTTTCCTAGTTCATCAAAAGCCTCAAATTCTTTTTCAAGAATATTATAAAATTGTCTCCAACTTAAATTTGAAGGCTTTGGGCCTCCATATTTACCATTAACTTGCTTTTTCCATTCATTTTCAACAAATTTATCAATAACGGCAACTCTTAGAGAAGGAATTTTGGGTATACTTTTTTTAATCAAAATGGATTCATTAATAAATTTATCTGACCCATTAAATTTAAAATTGACCACATACATATCCCAAGATAGTAAAAGTCCTTTTCTAGACTCTTTACAATGTGGCTTTTTAGCTAAACAATTTCTAAAATATTCAATTGCAATTTTTATTTGTGAAAGTGATTTTTTATAATGTTTTTTTTCTTTTAACTCTTTAGATTTGTCTAATGCGCTGTAACCTAATTCAAAGTTTTCAACTTTCTTTTGTTTTTCTTCAATTTTAATATTCAATAATATCTACTCCTAATAGCCTGTAAATTTACCCTATTTATTCAATTATTGATAGTCTTTAATATATTTTAGAATATCGATATTAAATTTATCATCAAAATTGTTTAAAATAACTTTATCAGAGTTTTGACAATATTCTTCTTTAGAACGTTGATGTTTAGATATTTTAACATATTTTTCACCAATTTTTTCTATTATTTTTTTATCATCTGCGTCAATAACTATTATTTTTGTACAGGTAGATTTTAATCCTATTTCTTCAATTAATGCTCCAACTATTATTATTAAATTTGAAAATAGATTGTTGTCATTTAGTTGATTAAGGACAGTTGATTTAATTTTGGGATGTATGATCTTATTTAGGTTTGATAATTTTTTTTTATTGTTAAATACTATGTTTCCGAGCGCTTGTCTTTTTATCACACCATTACTATCAAAAATTTTATCTCCAAATTCTTTGGATAATTCTTTTTTTATATGGTTCTCGTTAAGTAATTCATGTCCGATTAGATCTAAATCAAAAATAATTGACTCTTTATATTGATCTTTAATAATTTTAACTGCAGTGCTTTTACCCACACCTACTCTACCTGTAATTCCTAAAATCATTTGTTTTTTTTAGCTAAAATAGTCAATACTTCAGGAGGAACCATTCCTGACACATCTTCACCATTCAAAATTTTTTGTCGAATTTCGGTTGATGAAATCTTCTTTTCTTGATTTCCAATTAACATAATTGAAGAAAATGACTTTTGATGAAGTTTATCAAAAATGTAGTCATTATATTGACTTAACTTGCAATCATCTCTTCTAATGACACAAAGTGTTGTTGATTGTAGTAGCAACTCATAATTCTTCCATTTATGAAATTCAAAAAAGTTATCTGACCCTATTAATAAAATAAATCGCTCATTCTTATAAATATTTTCATAATATTTTAAAGTTTCTACAGTATAGCTTTGTCTTTTTTGTTTAATTTCATAATCTGAAAGTGTAATTTTTTGATTTATTTTTGCTTTTGGTAATTTAGTAATAATATTTTGAAGACACTTAAATCTATCTTCACTTGAAAATATTGGTTTTTCCTTCATGTAATTCCAATATGTTGGAATCAAAATAATTTCATCAACATCAAAATGCTTATTTAGCTGATCAATCATATAAATATGGCCATTATGAATTGGATCAAAACTTCCCCCAAAAAACACGATATTTTTCTTTTTCATTAGTATGCCTGTTCTCCTTTAATAACTAAAAAAAATGTTTTAATTATAATTTTTAAATCCAAACCAAAAGACCAATTTGATATATAGTAAAGATCATAAGCAATTTTTTGGGCAGGTCTGTTTGTCATGTATGCTCTACCATGAATTTGAGCCCACCCTGTCAGCCCACCTTTTACAGTATGTCTAAGTTTAAAATGAGGAACTTCTTCACAAATTTTATCCACAAAATATGGCCTTTCTGGGCGAGGTCCTACGATTGACATATCGCCGAACAATACATTTATAAGTTGTGGTAATTCATCTAATGAATATTTTCTTAAAACATTACCACCTTTTATATAGCGATCCTCATTTTTATTTGCCCATATAGGACCAGTGGATGATTCTGCATCAGGAATCACAGTTCTAAACTTTAACATTTTAAATGGTTTATTATCTCTGCCAGTTCGTTCTTGCTTATAGATTATTGGTGCCTCTGAACTAACTACTTTAATCCATACTCCTATAATAGATAATATTGGTAAGAGAATTATGATTGAAAAAAATGCCACTACAACATCAAACATTCTTTTAATTAATTTAGTACTATTTTTAAAATAAAACGTAGGATAAGAAATCATTGTTACACCAGCAAACTCAGTTACCTTTAAAGAACCATGTAAAGTAAATTTGTTATTTTGGATAATATTTACAGAAATCTTTTTTGTTTCACAAAACAATACAATTTCTTCTAACTTTTCCGCGCTACACTCATCTGGATCTAAATAAACCGTATTCACTTTTTTGTCGAGAATATCAGAAAAAAATGCTTCTGTTATAGGGCCTAAATGATTAAACTTTTCTTTATAAAATAAAATCATATCGCTTGGTACTTTACTTGAATATGTACCTAAATAATTAATTTTTTTTCGAGATTGGTATAGCCCTTCTAGTAATACTTGAGACTTTTGATTTGTGCCAATTAATATTATATTTTCGTCACTAAAAGGAAAAAATAACCTTGTGATTGAATCTATAACTTTTCTTGAAAGAATCATTATCAATAGTGCAATAAACCAACCGTTTAACATAACACCTCTTGAATTTGGAAAAATATCATATATCAATGAACTTATTAATAAAACAAATATGGATACACTTAAGGCTCTAATTAATGAAAACGTTTCTTCAACACGAAACATAACACCATCGAATCTTTTGTATACACCCATGATAAAAAATATAGCCACTACACTTAGTGACATCACAACAATATGCTTTAAATATGGTTCAACTTGAGCGTGATGATAAATTACTCCAATTTGATAATCAAAAAAATAGTTAAAAAACCATCCAATCTTAAATTTTAAACTATATGCCAGTACAATAATAAGAGGAACACTGAAAAAATCAGCTAAAACTTTTAAGCCTACATTAAAATAATATTTATTCATTCTTCCTTTAATTTTCTATTCATAAGTTCAGATAAGATTACATGAGGCTTTTTATCACTAGATATTAATTCGTATATTTTTTCTGCTATAGGCATAGATAAATCTTCCTTTGATACAATATTATGTAACTTTTTAACTGTTGAAATACCTTCTGCTGTTTTTTTTAAATCGGCCTCGATATCACTAAAACGTATTCCTTTACCGAGTTGATAACCCAACTTATAATTTCTACTTTTTGAAGAAGCACAGGTTGCGATTAAATCACCTACCCCAGCTAACCCAAAAAATGTCTGCTCCTGTGCCCCAAAATGAACCCCAAATCGCATTATTTCATGTAACCCTCTCGTAATTAAAGCCGCTTTGGTATTTTCACCAAAATCCATTGCATCTGAGCACCCCGCCGCGATTGCTATAACGTTTTTAAGTACACCTGCTACTTCGACTCCTGTAACATCTTGAGATGTATATACCCTAAATATATCTTGGCTGAAACAATTTTGTATTCGGCTAGCTAAATCTAAAGAGTGACTACTAACAACTGCAGCTGCTGGCTGCTGTTTTATTATTTCATCTGCTAAATTCGGTCCAGACATTAATGCATATTCAGAATTTGGACAAAGACGCTTAATATAATCGCTTATAAAAGGAGAAGGCTCATCCAAAAGTCCCTTACTTAAACATAATATAGGTTGATTTTTAACACTTTTTGATAAGGTTTTTATAGTTTCAATTAAATATTGTGATGGCATACAAACTATAATTAGATCAACGCCAGAAATTACGGCTTTCATGTCTGTTGAAGCTATTAGATTTTCAGGTAGTGTTATTCCAGGTAATCTTTTTCTAGTTTTTGTTTGATTGATTTCAGATGCTACAGCTTCTGAGTAACTCCAAATGGTTATCTCTTTTTTATTTTGATTTAATAACATTGCCGAAGCTAATGCCCAAGACCCAACGCCTAAAATAGCTATTTTGTTCATGATAATTCCTCTATCAAATAAAATGTATTATACCATTAGGATGCTTCTTTAATGATGGTTATTTTTTAATTTAGTCAAAACAAATTCTCTACATTAGTTTTTTTTAGTTTAAACGATATTAATTTATATTTAATTGATCATAAAAACATCTTTAAGAAATAAAAAAAAGATTTTATACTATGCAGAAAAACTATTAAAAAAAAATATGAAAATACTACAATTTTTTTTACTTTTATTTTTTTTATTCACATCACTAACACATGCCTATTCTAAAATTGGGTTAACAGGTGGTGTGAGCATGGCTGGTTTTACTGGCGATGTTATTGCACAAAACTACTTTAGCGTTGCAAATAGTACTTATCACCTTGAATTTAATGATAATGCTTTGGGGTTTGATGGTGGGGTTAGATTCGAAATTGGATCAGATAAGCTTCATCTAATTTCCGAATGTATGTTTCGCTTTACAGGATCTTATTTTTCTATTTTAGAAACTTTACAAGCAGATAATTCAACTGAGAATGGCTTATTAGATTTATTTTATTTATATGTACCAACTCTTCTGCAATTAAAAACGAGTTCGGGCGTTTATTTTGAAGCTGGTGGTTATTATTCTTCATTATTATTTTTTCAATCTTACATTATTAACGAATTAAATTTCTTTACTCTTTCACATGATTATAACATTCGTGAAGATCTCTTAAACGGAGTTGATTATGGATATATTCTTGGCTTTGGAATTGATAAATCATTTCTTTCTTTAGGAACACGTTTTTCATATTCTTTGGCAGACTTTTTCCAGGACACTTATAAAGAGCAAAAAGCCTTTACAACATATTATAATATATCTTTAACTGCATCATTAAAATTTTAATATTATGACAAAAAAACTATTAATTACTGGATCAAATAGAGGAATTGGCTTGGAGCTTGCCAAAAAATTTAAATCTGAGGGGTATGATATTTATTCGATTTTAAGACATTCTTCTGCTGAAATAAAAGGATTATCTAATCGCATTATAGATAATATTGATTTTTCTGATCCAAAAAACATTCTTAATCTTGTTAAACAGTTTGAAATTAATGATTTTGATTGCTGTATTCTTAATGCTGGTATTTTGAGAAATGAACTAATAGAGGATATTGATCTAAAAATAAGTGATCAAATATTAGAACAATTTACTGTAAATAGTTTAGCTCCTCTTATTTTAGCAAGTCAGTGTAAAGATTATATGAAAGACCGTTCAAAATTAGCCTTAATCACTTCTCGTATGGGCTCAATTGAAGATAATGGATCTGGAAGTCGATATGGTTATCGAATGTCTAAAGCAGCTTTAAATGCGGCTGGTAAATCTTTAAGTATAGATTTACATTCTTATGGGATTGCAGTAGGTATTTTTCATCCTGGTTATGTTAGGACAGAGATGACTCGACTAAATGGAAATATTGACCCTGATAAAGTTGCTACACAGCTTTATGAACGAATTCAAGAATTAAACCTTAACAATAGTGGTCAATTTATACATGCAAATGGTGAACAACTTCCCTGGTAATATTAACCTTACTCGTAGACAGAATCTCAAGCATGATGAATGGGGACAGCATACTGAAATAGATCCTTCTTTAACGAAAAGTAAATTAGTATTTGATGAGCCCTTAGACGAACAAAATAACTATAGTGAATTATTTTTTCCTGACTATGAACAGTTTTGTTCTATTTACAAACCTACACCAGTCGTAATACAACAAAAAAAAGAAGATAGTCCTTTTGATATTATGTATGCAATTCTATCTGATTGCTATAAAAATTTTGAATCAATAGCTTTTAAAAACAATAAATACTCTTAACTGATTTTAAACTTAAAAAACTTAATTATAAATTAAATTTTATATTTAAACTTTATTTTCTTTTCCATGAATTAAGCGCGTAATATTATCTTTATGGCGAAATATGATTAGTGTTGAAATTACACTAATAAAAATTATGTATTCATCTGGACTGTTGAAAAAATAAAATAATACCGGCGCTATAACCGCACAAACTATTGATGTAGGTGCAACATAACGGGTAATTGCAATACTTGCAAAACCTAAGGCGGCTAAAATTGCTGCTACTAATGGATTTAAAGCCATAATTACGCCTAGACCGGTTGCTACTCCCTTTCCACCTTTAAACTTAACAAATATAGACAACGAATGCCCTATAATTGTTACTAATCCAATAGCAACATGCCATAAAGGATTTGAAAAATAGAACATTGCTAAATAAGTGGGTATAAGCCCCTTTGCTGCGTCTAATATAAAAACTAGTATGGCAAATTGGAAACCTAACGCACGATATACATTAGTTGCCCCTAAATTACCTGATCCAACTTTACGTAAATCTATTTTTTTAAGTTTTGAAATAAGTAATGCGAATGGAACTGAAGATAAAAGATAGGCCCCTAAAATAAAACTAACTATTATTAAGTAATTCTGCACCTTGCTTAGCTCCTTCAAATATATGTTCAGCTAAATATGAACTTCGGACCAAAGGGCCTGAAAAAACATACTTATATCCATAAGCTAACGCATTTTGTTTTAATTGGTCAAACTCTTTTGGACTATAATAGCGAGCCACATCTAAATTATCTTTATCCGGCTTTAAATATTGACCTAAAGTTAGAATATCAACATTTGATGTGGAAATATCTTCGAATGCTTGTTCGAGCTGTTCTTCATTCTCACCTAGCCCAACCATTAGACCTGATTTGGTTAATATGTTAGGTGCTAGTTCTTTTACTGTTTTTAACACATCTAAAGATCGTTTATAAACCGATCCTCTTCGAGCAATGTAATACAATTCTGAAACAGTTTCCATGTTATGGTTTATTACATCAGGTTTTGACTCAATAACAATTTTAAGTGGCTCAATTTCGCCCTGAAAATCGGGTATTAATACTTCAACTTTTACATGTGGATATTTTTTTTTGATTTCCTTAACAATAAAAGCATAATGCCCTGCTCCACCATCAACTAGATCATCGCGATTAGGTGACGTTAAAACAACAAATTTTAAATTAAGTTTTTCAATAGCAGATAAAATTGAATGGACTTCATTTTCATTTGGGGGTTTAGGAATTCCATGTGTAACAGAACAAAACGCACAATTTCTTGTGCAAGTTATCCCCAAAATCATAAAAGTAAGTACACCTTTAGAAAAACATTCAGAACGATTTGGACAGCGTGCTTCCTGACAGATACTATTGGGAACTTCAGTCTCTAAAATCTTTGAAAGTTGTTTTGTTGCTTTTAATTTACCTTTTGACGATTTAAACCATTCTGGTAATCGTTTTTGTTTTGTAGCCATCGTGCTGTTATTTTAACATAGTTCAAGTTATTTTTGTATAAACTGAAATAAACTGTTTTTTTATTACGATATTTAAAAAAACATTAAAAGGATTTGTTTTGAATAATTTAAACGGTTTGTCACAAAACATTACTGAACAATTTAATCTAGAGGGTATTTCAGACCCAATTCGTCGCGAAACTTGTGCTACTCTAATTACTAATTGTTATCGATCTCAAATCGCTTACGTATTAGCATATCTTACAACTCAATCATTCAGTGCATGCTTCCCTGCCTGTGCCATTGTAGAACCAACCCTTTTACCATCTTTATTTGGGGCCTCTATGCTTAACCTACCGGCTATGGCAAACATAGCTTGTTTTCAACAACCAAATGAAGTTGAATTAGATTTATCACTTTATTCAATATCAACCTCTTTCAGCGTAGGTTACTTAATGCCAGTTTCACTGTCATCGTTTAATCTAATATCAATAGCTCCTGCACCAAACATTGTCTTAGCACTTTGCCAGTTTATAATTGGACAGAATCTTCAACCTTCACGTAATATTAGTTCTTGATAAAAGAAAATATGATGGAAAATTTATTAAAGTAATATGATTAATTTGACTACAGAACCTCAAGAATATTCCCGTAACGGATATTTATACAATCAACTTATACAATGCTGTACTCCACAACGAGCACGTAATTGTGCCAATTTGATGACATATTCAATAGTTGCCAATTTAAATTTTGGTTATAGCTATATGGGATTACGTTGTTTTGAATTTATCTGTCAGCAACCTACTTTATCGGGTAATGATCTTTGCTTCCAACATTTTATAGGCACACTCGCTTTAGCATGTCCTGGTTTTACCCAAACAATGACTCCAGCTGATAATTTACAGACGGCTAGATATGTAGAATTGGCACAAGCTTCACTTTGTTGTTCATATTGTGTAGGAACCCAAGTTGTTTCGCAATGTAACTATTTAAATACAGCTTGTTTGGGTATGCATTCAATAGGTAATGTATGCCCCATTCAAGCTCCGGTCGCTTCCGGAGAGTTAGTGTTTTTACAATGTGTTTTTGGATCTATAATTGGTCGAGGTATCTCCGATAGCATGTTAATCAGAATTTTGGATGGAATCTTTCAATCTGCTCAAGAAGAGATTTAAGCAAGCCTAATTTAGGAACCTAGTACGATTTCCTTGCCCTTAATAGCACTAAATATATCTCCTTCACGATAGGCTAAATTACCATTTACATAAGTCGCCATAGGCCATCCTTGCAAGGTTTGCCCTTCGTAGATACTCCATTTACTTTTTGATTTATGCTGTTTTGGATTTACTTCTTTTTTTTGATCCATATCAATTAAAACTAAGTCCGCATCGTAGCCTTCTTTCAACATTCCTTTGAATTGGATGTTATAACATTGGGCTGGAGCCTTACTAGTAAGATGAACAATTTGCTCTAAAGAAAAATGTCCTTTGTTAACTTGATTTAATAATAATGGAAGTGTTGATTCTACTGCAGGTATGCCTGAAGGTGCATTTGGAAAGGCTTTTATTTTTTCTTCAGGTAAATGAGGAGCATGATCTGAACCTATACAATGAATAATTCCTTCTTGCAAAGCGCCAAACAATGCTTGCTGATGTCTTTTATCCCGAATAGGTGGATTTGCCTGCGCAAATGTACCTTTAACATCATATATGTTGGGGGCACTTAATAATAAATGATGCGGTGTAACTTCTGTTGTAATAAATGGATACTCTTTAAGTTCTGCAAACATGTCAACTTCTTGCCATGTTGTTAAATGACAAATATGTAAGCGTGTTTGATGTTTTTTGGCTAGTTCGAGCACCATGGTTGTACATTTTACGGCTGCTTGTTCATCTCGTATATGTAAATGTGTTATAGGGTCGCTACTCCCTTTCAACTCTTGCTCATTTTTTCTGATTAGCTCTTCGTCTTCTGAATGAACCGCAATTACTTTATTCGATTTTTTAAAAAACTCTTCTAAAATTGTAGGCTCATTAACTAGCATATTGCCAGTGGATGATCCCACAAATATTTTAATTCCTGCTATATTTTGGGCTTTTAAACATTCTTCTAAATTATCATTTGTTGCCCCAATAAAAAAATTGTAATTTACAATAGATTTTTCACTCGCAATAATTTTTTTATCTGCCATACTTTTTAATGAAATTGTTGCAGGGTTGGTATTAGGCATATCAAAAAAGGATGTTACGCCACCTGCGGCAGCTGCAAAAGAACCACTTTCAAGATCTTCTTTGTGTGTGATGCCAGGATCTCGAAAATGTACGTGCGGATCGATGCAGCCAGGTATAAGTGTGAGGTGTTTTTCTTTTATTATTTGTTCGGCTGAGCTTGTAATACTAGGCCCAATAGCTTTTATAACGCCATTTTCAACCAATAAATCACCTTCTCTTTCGCCTTCAGGCAATACCATTTTAATAGACTTGAATAATGTTGATTCGATCACATTATCATTATATGTTTTAAGTGTTTATTTGAAAATAGCTTACCTAATGTTTTCCACTGAAACTGCCATTTAGTGATACAATTCCATATTGTCTAGCCGTTCTACTGTCGACCATATCAGTGTTACTTAGTAATAAAAAATTTGATAGATTTGCTTCTTGATCAATTGATTTCGCAATTTTTGTATAAGCTTTAAACGCGGCTTTTTCTTCTTTCGTTGCATTTTTACCATTTAATTGATTGGCTACAGCTTTATTATAAGCTGTTTCAAATTTCAATTTTGTAATTGGATTTTTAATATTAATTTTTTCTATCGGTCCTTCTTCTTTCATTGAACTTAATATTTCACCCTCTAATTTACTTAAAAAATTACTTGCATTTTTAGCAGCAGCGTTTAGTGTTGTTTGAACTTCTGAGTTTTTATTTCCTCGTTGTGAACTAGCCATACCTCCTACTATTGTTGTATTAGCAATTAAGGTATTGGCTGTAGCTGTTGAACTTTTTGCAAGAACCTCTGAAGTTAATCCCGAAGCATTTGATGCAGCCGCTACGAATTGCCCTACAGGGGCTAAAAAACTACCTAGTACTAAAGAACCTGCTTCTACTAATTGTACACCTGAGTAAAGTGCTAATACTTCTTCATCTTTTTCAATTGATTTTTCTAAAATCTTGGTTTCTTCAGAATCTATATGACTATTTTGTTTTTCATTTTTTATTAACTCAAATTCTGATTTTATATTTTCTTTTAGGG
>NZFK01000001.1 GCA_002690645.1 Rickettsiales bacterium | reverse complement strand
TTTTTGTTTTTTAAATTCCTAAACAATTTTTATTTTTATAAAAAATGGATGTTTGTGATTCGTAAAAGTTTTGTGGGGTTATTCCCTTAAAATCAAGTTGTTTGAACTTATTACTAATTAAAAAATCAATTCCTTTTTTTAAATTAACACGATCTGAATTATCTAAAACTACAATTCCTTTTTCAGTTAAAAATTCGATAGCCTTATATAGACATTCATTTCTATATTTTCCGTCAACAATAATAATATCGAACTTAATTTTACTTAAAGATATTGCTTCTATATAATCATTTTTATTTTTTTTTATGTATATTTTTATATTTTTGTTATTCTTGGGTGCATAATTTATGTTATCCTCTACACCGTAACATTTTAAATTTAATCTAGAATAAAATAATGTTGAATGTCCACACCCATATTCAAACAAACGCAACCCTTTTGATATTTTTTTTTCTATGAAATATGTATAACTATATGTGCACCACGGGATATCTTTTCCATCTCTATCAACCGGTTTGTTTAATTCTAAAGATTTTAAATACCCAGTAGTTTCTAAAAAGCCCTTTGTAAAAACAGTTCTTAATATTCTAAATTTAAATATAAAATATAGAATTCTTATTATACGAGAAATCTTGATGAGCATTAATTTACATTACATTAATTTATGTAAAACTTAAAGCGTGTTAAAGAAATTGGCATTTAAAATTATTATTTTAATATCATAAGATATGTTAGCATTTAGATATTATGATTTCACCAATTGTTCTATTTTGCTACAATCGTCTTTCTCATCTACAACAAGTCATAAAATCCATTCAAAAAAACCAACTTGCCAAAGAATCTGAACTCTATATTTTTTCAGATAGTTTTAAACATGAAGGCGAAAAAGATGCTGTTTTAGCTGTTCGAAAGTTCCTAAAAACTATTACCGGGTTTAAATCTGTTCATATTATTGAATCACAACAAAATAAAGGTTTAGCACAATCAATTATTGATGGGGTTTCGGAAGTCATAAATAAATATGGAAAAATCATTGTACTAGAAGATGATTGTATAGTATCACCTTATTTTTTAGACTATATGAATTCTGCCCTAGATAAGTATCAAAACGATGATACCGTGATGCATATTAATGGATATATACCCAATATAGATAGTTCAACGCTTAGCGAAACATTTTTTGTTTCTCATATGTTTTGTTGGGGCTGGGGAACTTGGAAACAGTCATGGGATTGTTATGAAAAAAAACCAAAGAAACTACTCTTATTATTTGATGAAAAAATGAAAAAAAGATTTAATTTCAATGGACAATATGATGTATTTTCACAGATTGTACAAAATGATTTGGGTAAAATTGATACCTGGGCTGTTTTTTGGGGAGCTGCAATTTTTTTAAAAGAAGGCTTTTGCCTTACGCCAAAAATATCATTTGTTCAAAATATTGGCACAGACTCTTCTGGCACAAACTTTTCTTTTTCAACACAGAAATATGATGTTGATCTTTATCAAGATCCCATTACCTCTTTCCCTGAAAAAATTGAAGAGTCTGATGATGCTTATCACGCTTTAGTTGCATTTTATAAATCCAATAAACTTACTTTTTGGGGACACCTTAAATCAAAAACAAAAAAGCTATTTAGCTTTTTTTCAAAAAAATAATTTAAACTATATTTTTTCTTGCAATAATTGAATAACTTAAATATGTCTGATTCCAATGCTTTCTTTCACTTCCTTTTAGTTCATACTCTGGAGTGATTCGATACCAAAAGTTTAATTCTTCAAGACATGATAATATTTTTGCTAATGATTGTTTTTGCAGATTAATCATTGGATGGAAATCAATAAATAAGTTCTCTACTTTCATTAATTGATCTTTTAAATCCAAAATAACTTCTGTTTCAGCACCTTCGATATCTATTTTTAAATAATGAACTTTTTTTTGATTAACTAACACATCTCTTAATCTTTTCGTTTTTACATCTATTGAAGTTGCTCCGTTAATTTCACTTAAACTACCGTCATCTCCTGTTTTGGAATAAAAAGTTTGGTAAGAATTTGATATCGAAACGGCTTCATTTATTAATTCAACATTTGTTATGTTTTGAGACATTAAATTTTTCTTACATATTTCATAAATTGCTGGATCAGCTTCAAAAGATATTATTTTTGAATTTGGATGTAACTTTGAAAAGTAAAGATTACTCAAGCCTATGTTAGCACCACAATCTATAATTAATGGCGTATCTGATGTGTTAAAAAAATAACTTTCCTTATAAAAAATCATATAATATTGATTCAGAAAACTTTTAATATTGTTAGTCTCGAAATCCTTACCGTAAATTTTATTAATCTTCTTACTAAAAAATACTAATCGTAAGTATTTTCTATATTGTTTTGATTTAATGAATTCAAATAATGGGTATAATACTTTTTTTAAAAAATGTATCATTTTATTTCTTCTAACTCTTTAACGTTTTCGAACCAAAAATCTTTATTGTATTGATACCATTTATGTGTACCAAAAGGCAGTTTTTTATTATTTATTTTAAAGCAATACTGAGGCTCGCATTCAAATGAAAACTCTAAAGCTTTTTGTGTTGATGCAATTTTGTAATTAGGATCAAAAAAAGCTGCATAACCACACCAAAAAACATCTTCATTTATATATTTATCAGTTTTATAAAAAAACCATAAAAATAAACTTAATGGGTTAATAATTTTCACTATTTTTGTAATCTGGTTTACGATCTTTAAACTTAAAATAGTTTTTAAATTAAACCAAACAGGTAGCGCTTCTAATTTAGCCTTATCAAAATAAAGTTGACTGGAATTTAAAACATTATAATGAGTTTGAACCTTTCTTAAACTAAACCCTCCATTTCCTACACCTAAAATAGAATAGTTGTTATTAATATCTTTAGAAATCCAAGGAGCTCCAATATAATCAAAATCTTCATTAACCCATTTTTTTAATTCATCTTTTAAAATTAAAACATCTGTTTGACAAATTAATATATATTTAAAGTTTAAAAATCGTTCATAAAATGATTTTGACAAGAGTAACTTGCTATAACTTTTGATATCTTTAAAATATTTTTTTTTAAAAACTTGTACTTGATAATTAAGTGGTAATTTAATTCCTAATTTTTTTACGTCAACATCTCTTGGACACACAAAAACAATCATGAAATTTTTAAATTTTTCAATATTATTAGTAATGTTGAAAGTATCGTATTTATTAAGCTTTAATGAGTGTAAATGGATTACAACTGCAACATCTTTTTTCATAAAATTATCATATCATGATTTAATTACCCAATATATAAAAATATCATACTTCACAAACTTACTTTGACACTCCCACGCGTAAATGGCAAAATATTGTTAGTATTTTGGAGGTTGATCATGAAAAAAGCATTAGTTTGTGGCGCAGGTGGATTTATTGGACATCATTTAGTAACTCGTTTAAAAAAAGATGGGTATTGGGTTCGTGGAGTTGACTTAGTTTACCCAGAATTCGAAGATTCGAAAGCTGATGACTTTATTCAAGGTGATTTAAGACATGTAAATATTTGTAAAGATGCTATTTTTGTTGATGGAAAACCTGTTGATGAAATTTATCAATTAGCTGCTGATATGGGTGGTGCCGGTTATATTTTCACAGGCGATCATGATGCAAATGTGATGCATAATTCCGCCACGATCAATTTAAATATTGTTGATGAAGCACATAAAGCTGGTGTGAAGCGAGTGTTTTATTCATCAAGTGCTTGCATGTATCCAGAATACAACCAAATGGATCCTGATAATCCTAAATGTAGTGAAGATTCAGCCTACCCTGCTGCCCCTGATAGTGAATATGGGTGGGAAAAGCTATTTAGTGAGCGCTTATATTTAGCTTATCATCGAAATTATGGTATGGAAGTACGTATTGCACGATTTCATAATATTTATGGTCCTCTTGGCAAATGGGAAGGTGGACGAGAAAAAGCACCAGCTGCTATGTGTCGTAAAGTCGCTATGGCAAAAGATGGCGAATCCATCGAAGTTTGGGGTGATGGTGAACAAACTAGAAGTTTTTTATATATTGATGCTTGTGTTGAAGGTATTATCCGATTGACTCAAAGTGATTGTGTTGAACCCGTAAATATTGGTTCAGATGAAATGGTTACAATAAATCAACTTGTTGATACTGCTGCAAAAGTTGCAGGAAAAACAATTCATAAAAATCATATAGAAGGGCCCCTTGGTGTTCGAGGTCGAAATAGTGACAATGCGTTAATTCAAGAAAAGCTAGGTTGGGCGCCCGTTTATGGCCTTGAGGATGGTATCCGTGAGACATATAAATGGATAGAAGAACAAATCAAATCTAAGAAACTTGCTTAATATAGCTTTTCAATCAAGAGTTCTTATAAAATTCTTTAAGAAATTGCTATAATAGCACTATGAATCTGACTGTAATATCACAGCTTTTTTATCCAGAACTAATCTCAACTGGGCTTACGTTAACCGAGCTTTGTGAAAGCTTATCAAAAAAAGGATTTAACCTAAATGTTATTGCTGGCTATCCTACTGTAATTGACCCTAAAAGTCGAATTCCTAAAAAAATGAATCATAACAATATAACTATAGAACGAGTTTGGTCTACACGTTTCCCAAAGTTAAATATTTTCGGAAAAATGTTTAATCATCTTACTTTATTGGTGAGCTTATTTTTTAAACTTTTACTTCGACCTAACAAAGACCCTATCCTATTACTTACAAACCCACCTCTTCTACCTCTCTTAATGACGCTGCTTTACCCAATTAAAAAATTTAAATATTCGGTTTTGTTATTTGATTTATACCCAGAAACGATTGTGTCATCTAAAATCCTTAGTCAATCACACTTTTTTGTTCGTTTTTGGCAAAAAGCAAATATCTCAGTGTATAAAAATGCTGAACATATTATTACAATAGGTCGCTGCATGGATAATATAGTTAAAAAGCAAGTACCAAGCTCAATTCATCATAAGTTTCATGTCATCCCTATTTGGTCTGATCATAAGCATATTGAGAATACTAAAGATGCTATTGATTTCAAAAAACGCTGGGGATTATCAGATCAATTTATTGTTGGTTACTCTGGCAATATGGCACGATTTCATGATATCGAATCACTTGTAAAAGCTGCGAAACTATTAAAATCTAATAAAAATATTACCTTTCTTTTTGTAGGTGAAGGACATAAAAAACAATGGGCCCAAGATTTCGTTTTAAAACATAAATTGACTAATTGTATCTTTAAATCTTATGTAGATAGAAACCAACTTGGAGCCTTACTTCATTGCTTTGATATTGGAGCTGTGTCATTAAACAAAGAAAATACTGGATTATCAGTTCCTTCAAAAACAATGGGTCTATTAGCTGCTAAAAAGCCAATATTAGCTATATTAGATCAAGAATCTGAAATTGCAGATATGATTCTTACTTATAACAATGGTATTACTGTGGCTCCAAATCAACCAAAAAAAATTGCTGAAAAATTAATTGAACTTTATTCAGATCAAAAAAAGCTCCGCTTATTTGGCAAAAATAGTTTTAAAGCTTTATCTGAAAAATATAACTTAGATCAAACAACAACTAAATTTGTTACTCTTTTTAAAAAATGATTTGTTAATTATCTTGTGTTAAAATAAAGCATCTATTATGCAAATTAGAACAGAAAAATTTAATGCTATTTTCAATAAGGTCGTTACTTTCTTTTTAACGATTTTAATCTTTGGTATCCCCCTAGCATTTACATCTTTAACGCGCTCTGTTTTTGAAGTTAATAAATTACTCGTTCTACGAATTATTTTGCTTATTTTATATTTTTTATGGTTTAGTAAATATTTGCTATTTAAGGATAACGGGCAAGATAATGACCCAAAAGACTCGTATACCATTCTAGGTTTTAAATGGAAACGTATCGGCTTAGAAATCCCTATTTTAGCTTGGATTTTCTTAAATTATGTTTCTTCGTTTTTTTCTGAAAATATTTTTATATCTTATATTGGCTCATACGACCGCTGGGAAGGTATTTCCATGATCTTAAATTATATGTGCTTGATTTATATGGTTGCCAAACTTGTTAATAATTTTCCCCAACGATATTGGATTATCGGGATGACCATCTTTTCAACATTTATATCTGCTTTTTATGGAATTTTACAAAGTTTAGGATTTGATTTTATGAACTGGAATGCAGATCCCACTCGGCGAGTTTTTGCTTGTATTAATAATCCTGTTCATTTTTGTGCTTATGTTGCTATGCTTGTTCCATTAGGTATAAGTTTGGCACAACGCATGATTACCTATAAAGATGAAACTATAGATAAAATACAAGGTATTTCAACAACTAGCATAAGATACTTTTTAATGTTTTTGGCAATTATGTCTTCTTTAATTTTTACTTTTAAGACAGCTTTTCTTGATTTTATTATTGGTGTTCAAGTAAATACTTTTTTACTCTCTTTTAGTTCTTTTTTTGTTTTTTTGGGTTTGGGTATCTATAGTTTGAAAGACTACAAAAGTTTAATTCCTGATTATAAAACTCTTTCATATTTACTTTTATTTTTGTTTAGCTTTATAATCCTTTCGCTTTTCAATATTACCTTAATAGATAAATTTCAACTTTTCGCTTTATTTTCTTGTTTGGCACTTTATTTCATATTAAATGTTGATAACCAACTAAAGCTTTTTTATTATAGAGCTACGTTTATTATTTCAATAACATTATATTATGCCATGATTTTATCCTACTCACGAGCAACTCTAGTGGGTTTTTCAATTAGTATGGCATTTTACTTTTCTCATTTTATCTTGTCTGAAAAAAAACCGTTATTTAAAACAGAACTTAAAGAAGTTATTCAACAATTTATTGGTTTATTTTTGATTAATATAGCCTTTATATTTAAATTATTTTTACATTCAACAGTAACTCAAATCATGTTTTTTGTATTTTTATTTACTGCTCATTTTCTGTTTTTAAGCTCTTCAACACCAAAAAGAATTCAACCTAAAGATTATCTTTTTTCGTTATTAGTGTTTGGAAGTTTATCTTTAAACTTTATAGGTCTGGGATCTTTATTGTTTTCTGATGTTTTAAGCCATTACTCAAGTTTTATTATGCTTTTTACATTAATTATTTTATTCAAATTTTATAATCTAGTTTCTAAAAAAATGCTAACTCTTATGCTTTTATCCTTTATTTTTATTGGAATTACTTTTTTTAATTTTTCAATTTTAAATACACTTTTCATCTTAAGCTTAATTATCTTTTTACATCATAAAATTTTACCTAAATTTAATCATTTAACAAAAGAGATGCGATTTAATATTATTGTTACTTTAGGTGTTATGGTTATCATTACTGTGCTTCCGCAAGTTTCTTTATTTATTCAAAATTATGTTAATTTGTATTCTTTAACATTAATCCAACTTTTAGCTAATTTGTTCTTTTTTATTTTGCTTATATACATAATCGCTGCATCAATTTTTTCTGTAAAACTAAGGTTCAATTCGCCTTTAGTGATTGTAATGGTTACTGTTTTTGTTATTGGATTAGCGCCTTTTTTTAATAAGTCGCTCTTTAAACCAGATAGTGAAGATTTAAATGTCGCTATAAATATGAAATTTAGAATGACAAATTTATCTGAAAACGCAACTAATAATGCACGTTGGTATATGTGGCTAAGTGCTATTCCATGGGTAATTGACTATCCATTAATTGGTTCAGGGCCTGATAGTATTCGATACATGTATCCAAAATACCGTCATCCAAAATATGGGCTAGCTGAAGGTGGTCATAACTTTACTCCTGATAGGCTTCATAATGAATATATCAACACATTGGTTTCACGCGGAATTATTGGCTTTATTATATATTACGTTTTTATTATCGGTGGATGGTTTTACTTAATGCTTCGATTATTTAATAAATATTATTATCAAGAACACCGTCTGTTTATACTAGCCTTGATGAGTGGTGCTTTAATTTATTTGATTCAAGTTTTGTTTAATTTTGGTGTCGTGGCTACTTTGTATGTATTTTATTTAATTTTAGGATTAGGGCTAAGCTTTTTGAATAATGAAGAAACAAGAAACTAAAGAAAAAACAATTTTATTTTCTCTTTCAATTCAATCTTATATATTGATATTAATTGCACTTGTTGCGCTGATTGTTTCTTTTTCTGTCATAATAAAGCCAATGATTTCAGAATTAGCTTATCGAGAAGCTTACGTTGAATCAGAAAAAGCTATTAAATTACAAAAATATTTTAATAGAAGGTATAAATTTGCTATTGAAGAATATGAAAAAGCTGCATTTTACTATCCTTGGGAATCGCATTACACAGTTATGATGAATAAAGATATTGAACGTTATCTAAATTATATTAAAAAACCTGAAGAGAAAATTGAGCTTATTCAAAAAGCATTACTCCAATATAGCTACGTTCAAGAACTAGATAATATAAATCCATGGTATTATTCTCGTATCGCTGCTCTTCAAAATAGAATGGGCTTTTTAATTCGTGATACACAACCTCAATTGGGAAAAGAGTATATTTTAAAGGCATCGCTAAATACTAGAAAAGCGTCCCAAATTGATTATGAAAACCCAATATTCTTAGAAAACTATGCAAATTTACTGCATTTTAATAAACGCTATACAGAAGCTCTTTATTATTACAAAAAATGTACTGAAATTGATAAGTCTTATATTAATTCTTATATGAAAATGGCTTCAATTTATACCTCATTAAAACATTATGACTTAGCCTTAGATGCCTATCAAAAGGCAGATAAAACAATTACACGATACTTAAAATATAATAAAGAATCAAAAATATATAAAAAAGCATCGAAATATAAAGATATTAATTATCAAATTTTAAAATTACTTATAAAAATGAAACAATACGAACAAGCTCTATATTTTTTTAATAATAATCATAAAGATCCTCATACAACTATTAAGTTTTCAGGTATTGCTGGCTATATGTTTTATAAACTCAACGATTATCGAAAAAGCTATATCACTTTAGACTACTATTATTCAAAAACAGAGGATAATTTGTATGTTCAACTTTATACTGATCTATTAATTCAAACTAACCCAAAAGAAAAAATTATTGAAAAGCTATCAAGACTTTTAAGTTTTGAAACCTTATCAGATGATAATCGTAATTATGTTAAAACTATTTTAGCCAACTATTAATTAAATTTATGAAAGCAGTTTCTATCGGTATTGATTACAATAAAAAAAATGCACTTTGGACTCATTCAGAGTCTTTATTAGAGCTTAATGAATTAGCTAAAACATCTAATATTGATATTATTCATTCGTTTTCACAACAACGCGAAAAACCTGATTTTACTTCATACTTTGGTAAAGGAAAAATAGAAGAAGTGAAACATTTTTGTAAAGAAAATGAGATAAAATGTTTGCTTATTGATGATGATATCACTCCTGCCCAATCTAAATTTTTAGAAAAAGATATGAACGTAAAGATTTTAGATCGAACTGGCCTTATATTGGATATATTTGCTCAAAGAGCTCAGACTTATGAAGCTCAACTTCAAGTTGAAATGGCCCAATTAAACTATTTATTACCACGACTCACTCGACTCTGGACTCATTTATCTCGTTTAGGTGGTGGTATTGGGACAAGAGGACCAGGTGAAAAGCAATTAGAAGTAGATAAAAGACAAATTACTAAACGGTTAGGGTTTATTAAAAAAAAGCTATCTAAAGTGAAACAAGATAGAGAAATACGCCGCAGATCTCGTTCTAAATTACCGTTGCTTGCTGGGGCGATTGTGGGCTATACAAATGCAGGAAAATCGACCTTACTCAATACACTTACTAATGCGTCTGTTTTGTCAGAAGATAAACTCTTTGCTACGTTAGATCCAACAAGTAGAAAATTAACGCTTCCATCAAAAATGAATTTAGTTTTAACAGATACTGTTGGATTTATTCAAAAATTACCGCATCATCTTGTAAAGGCATTTTACTCAACTTTAGAAGAAGTCACAGAAGCTGATTTTATTATTCATGTTATTGATGCTTCTTCACCTACGATTGAAGGATGTATAAAAACATCATTAGATATTATCACTCGACTAGATGCAGCTGATAAACCCATACTTTACCTATTTAACAAATGGGATCGAGTACGAAAGCCTAATGCTATTGCAAAACTAATAGAAGACTTCAAACCGCAATTAAAAGTTTCACTACGCTACTCTTTTAATCAAGATGACTTTTATAATGAAATTGATAAGTTATTAGAAAACTTTAATAAAAAAATGAGATTTTTTATTCCATATAACAGAATGGATATCGTTAATTTATTGCACTCTCATAGTACAGTTCATTCTGAAGTATATGAAAAAGAAATTGAGATTGAAGTCACTATTAACTCTATTTTAGGGGATAAAATAATGGCGATGTTATATTAAATTATTCCAGATGACTCGTATAGTGAGCCCGTTGCTTCTTTATTTCCACAAAATGCAGCTACTATTAAAGCAGTTTCCTCAAATTCATCTTTAATTAAAGCGTCTGCGTTATGAGTTATTAACATTTTTATACAATTTACATGGTTGAACTGAGCAGCATAATGCAAAGCAGTCCTACCTAATGTATCTTTTTGATTTATATCTACTCCGTTATTAATCAATAGCTCCAAACAATATACACGGCCTACTGAACAAGCCCAATGAAGTAAGGTTCGTCCATAATAATCTGTTAAATTAATATTAACTTTATTTTCAATTAAGTATTCTGCAACTGCTAAATCGTTATTAAATAAGGCATAGTTTAAAGCAGAATGACCATAGCTATCTAATTTGTTGATATCTGCACCTTGAGCGATTACATACTTAATAATTTCAGTTTGTGTTTTTTGAGCAGCTAATATTAATGGTGTCACACCATTACTATCTTTTTGATTTAATTTAGCCCCATTATCAATTAACACTTTTGTTAAATCAAAACTGCCAATATGAATTGCATAATGCAATGGAGAGTATTTGTTTTCA
>NZFK01000004.1 GCA_002690645.1 Rickettsiales bacterium | reverse complement strand
TGATAATAAAACAGATCTTGAAAATAAAATATATAATCTAAATATATTAAAAAATGAAATAGATTCAATCGACTACATAGATAAGGGAAAACTTACTGAAGAAGAAAAAGAAGAAATTAATAATCAAGTAATGCCATTAAAATTAAAATTAGAAAGTGAAATAAATAAACTAGAAGACTTAAAAAATAAATTAATAGAAGAAGAAGAAAAAATAGAAAGAGATGATTTTTTAAGTAAATACGAATCTGCAATGAAATACAAATTTGATATAAGTGGATATAAAAATAAAAAAGAATTAAAAGATATAGTTGACAAAAAAGTACAAGAATTAACAAAAAAGATAGATGAAATAAATACCCTTTTAAAAAACAATCAGATTAATAAAGAAGAAATAGTAGAATTAAAACAGAAAAACAATGAATTAACTAGTTACAATTATGATTTAGAAATTTTGAAGGATTATACAGACAAAAAAAGTCCTTTGGAAGATGAATTAGAAAAAGTAGTAGATCATATTAATAATAAACCAATAGATGAGATCATATCTATTAATTTTAGTGATTTTATTAGCCCAATTGAACAAAGGTGTAAAAATCTAAACATCGATGTAACTAAGTCGATTGAAAATATCAATGTAAAAAGAATATACATGCATCTCAATAAACATAATATCGATAGACATAAAAAATATGAATTAAAAAATACTCAAGAATTAAAAGATCTATTAAAACTTAAGCTCGACTAGACACCTGACTGATTAAATTCGGGACTTTATCCAATGCTTCCCATGGCAAATCAATATCTGTACGACCAAAATGACCGTAAGCTGCTGTTTGGGCAAAAACAGGCTCGCGTAAACGTAGCGTCTTAATAATTCCAGCAGGAGTCAGATCAAATTCTTTTCTAATAATTTTAATTAAATCATCAGTTGATAACTTAGAAGAATTGAAATGATTTACATGAACAGAAACAGGCTCAGGAAAACCAATTGCATACGCTAACTGAATTTCTAGCTCATCCGCTAAACCAGCAGCAACCATATTTTTCGCAACATAACGAGCCATATAAGCAGCAGAACGATCTACTTTAGTCGAATCCTTTCCAGAAAAAGCACCCCCACCATGAGGAACCCAACCACCATAAGTATCAACAATAATCTTACGACCCGTTAAACCAGCATCTCCATGAGGTCCACCAATAACAAAACGTCCTGTTGGGTTAATTAAATAACGTGTATCTTCGTCTAATAAATGTGCAGGTATAACAGATTTAATGACATCAATCATATTCGCTTTTAACATATCATAATCAACATCAGGATCATGCTGAGTGGATAACACAACTGTATCAATACGTTTCGGTGTATTACGATCTGTATACTCAACAGAAACTTGTGCTTTGGCATCAGGTCTTAAATAGTTATATTTCTTTTCTTTGCGCAAGGAACTTAACTGTTGCATAATTTGATGTGATAATTGTATAGGTAAGGGCATATATTCAGGAGTTTGCTTACAGGCATACCCAAACATCAATCCTTGATCACCCGCACCCATTTTGTCATATAATCCTTCACCTTCATTTACACCTTGAGCAATGTCAACTGATTGTTCATGAATTGCAATCATAACAGAGCAATAATCAGCATGAATACCGTAAGCTGAATCTGAGTACCCAATATTTCTTAATGTTTTTCGAACGATATCTTGCACATCTAATGTCGCATTTGTCGTCATTTCACCACCAACAATAACAATACCTGTCGTTGTAAAAGTTTCAATTGCAACTCTACTTGTAGGGTCTTGTGCTAAAGCAGCATCTAACACTGCATCTGAAATTTGATCACAAACTTTATCTGGATGACCTTCTCCAACGGATTCTGAAGTAAAAATAAATGACATAAAAACTCCTGTTACATATTAGAATAATTCTCTTTAATTATAATGAAAATATGAATAAAAATAAAGAAAGAAAGAAAGAAACATACTTATAAAAAATTAAAAGCTCAATATTATTTAAATGCACGTATCATTTCACGCTTTCCAGGAGGTCCTGGACATTTTTCAACTCTAAAACCCACATCAATTAAAATTTTTCTTACAGAAGATTTTGCACAATAAGTAACAAACAGTCCATTTTCATTTAAAAAGTCATAACATTTACTAATAAGGGGCTTAGTCCACAATTCTGGTTGTATACGAGGACTAAAGGCATCAAAGTAAATTAAATCATATGACTTTTCAAAAGAAAATGTACAGATGTCTTGATAGTATTTATGTAAAACAAAGTGGTCAGATATATAACTAATTTCATCCCAATTTGCTTGGTGTAATTGAAAAAAAAGAGTAGCATCTTCGCCTAACAAATCAGAGTAATTTAATTGTTTAACAATAGAAAAATCTAGTTTAACGGTATCAATACAGTCATAATAAATTTTTGATGTTGATTTTAATAAAGTTAAATAAGCATTTAACCCTGTACCAAAGCCTAATTCAAATATTGATAAACTTTTATTTTTAAAGTTAGCTAACCCTTTATCAATAAAAACATATTGAGATTCCTGTAATGCACCATGAGTTGAATGATAGTGTTCTTTATAGATTTCATTAAATAAAGTAGATGAATTATCTTTTGTGAAAGTGTGTTTAAGATTTTCTGACACTTTTTTTAGGTTTTGAAATATTTTTATCGTGAATATTATAAATATAATTTGATTTAGATCTGATAGAATAAATAATATCATCTTTTTCAGACAAGAAACTTATCCATTGCTCATCTTCAAACAATTTTAAATTAACTTTTTTTGAAAAGTCATGCAATAAAAGCTTAATTGCTTTTTTTGAAAAAGCTAAAGTGCCTGGCATTATAGAATATAACGTTTTATCAAATAAAGTATAATCAAGCTGATAAACTTTATCTTTTTCATACTCATGTTGATTTAATAAACCTTGAGAAGAAGAACCAGAAAAGTCCCAATTTTTTTCCAAATAGTCATTTACAACATCTTCAACATATCGAGGCAAATAAATATCATCATCATCAATTTTTAAAAACAAATCAAATTTATCTATATCAACAAGTTCTAAAGCAGCCATATGATTAAAATGTTGATGAGCAGATGGTCCATATCCCATTAGAACCTCATAACCATTATTAATAGAAATGTCGCTCATAACAGTTAATAAATTTGATGAGTCTTTATCATTATTAAAAGAATCAGAATTTAAATATATGCAATGAGTATTAGGAAAAGTTTGTGCTTGTATTTGATAAAGACAATGTCTAAGAAAAAGAGGTCTTTTTCTAGAAGCTGTAAATAATAATACTGATAGGTTAGATGTCATAATAAATATTATATCTCTGAACATAAATTAATAAAATGCATAAAAAATAATTTAATTAATTGAAAAATTAATGTAAGATTCTTTCATTACATAACGATATATATATAATGAACAAAAAAGAAAAGCAAATTTACAGCAATTTCAAAGCTTTCACTGAAGAAGCTGTAATCTTTTTTGGAATTTTTCGTTGGATTCTTTTATCAATATTAATTGGTGTAATAGTTGGAACATCGACAAGCTTATTTTTAAAAGCTTTATCATCAAGCACAAATTTAATTACAACTATTCCTTTCTATTTTTTATTTCTTCCACTAATATTTTTTATTAATATTATTATCACTACATATATATCCCCAGACTCAAAAGGACATGGAACAGAAAAAGTTATAAAAGCTGTCCACAAAATGAATGGAAAAATTAGATTTAGAGTTGTCCCAATTAAAACAATAACAACTATCGCAACATTAGCCTTTGGAGGATCTGTTGGAAAAGAAGGACCATCTGCTCAAATAGGTGCTGCTTTAGCATCAACATTCTCAGATTTTTTCAAGTTATCTAAAGAAGATAGAGAAAAGTTAGTTATTTGCGGGATTAGCGCCGGGTTTGCTTCAGTATTCGGAACCCCAATTGCAGGCGCAATATTTGGTGTAGAAGTATTATTTATGGGAAATTTATTATACTCTGTTCTTTTACCCTCGTTTATTTCAGGTATGATTGGATACCAAATTTCATCTTTGATGGGGATTGAATATCATTACTTCTTTATGCAATTTGATCAAGTTTTTGATCCAGTTTTTTTTCTTATTGTTATTTTAGCAGGACTATTTTTTGGGCTAACATCAGTTATTTTTATAGAAACACTAAAACACACTGAGAAATTCGCAAACAAATTGAAAATTTGGGCACCATATAAAGGTCTTATTGGTGGAGCATTATTAATAATAATTACACTATTATTCTCAAAAGATTTTTTAGGACTAGGACTTCATATAATAGACATATCCTTAACAACAGGAGATGTAATCTGGTATGCCTTTTTTATTAAAATTATAGCCACAGCCATTACCTTAGCTTTTGGCGGAAGTGGGGGAGTAATCACACCTATATTTTTTATCGGCTCAACCGCAGGAATTGCTTTTGCAAATGTATTTGGTCTAAATTCAACAATATTTGCAGGTTTTGGCTTAGTAAGTGTATTAGCTGGAGCTGCAAATACTCCATTAGCAGCATGTATTTTAGCTGTAGAACTCTTTGGACCTCAAGTAGCTCCTTATGCAACTATAGCATGTATTCTAAGCTTTCTTATGACAGGCTACAGAAGTGTATTTCCATCCCAAATTTTATCGTTCTCTAAAAGCCCAAGTATTGTTGCAAAAAAAGGGGAAGAGCTAGAAGATATTAAAATATCATATAAATATAGAACAAAGAAAATAATTGTGTCGGGAAGAAACTACGCAAAAAAAGTTTTAAACGTAAAAAAATAATTTACTTTAAATTTAATCTAAAATTTAACTCTTTTAAAATAATTTCAAGCGATACTTTTATACTTCCCATTACAGGAACAGCTAAAATAAGTCCCCACATATCACCAAGCATTCCTCCTACGAGCAATCCTAAAAATACAATCAAAGGATGAAGGTTAACTGTTCTAGAAAAAATAACAGGCTTTAATATAATATTATCGATACTTTGAACAAATATATATCCCAAAGAAATAAATAAAGCGGCTTCAACTGTACCTATTTTTAAATAAAAAATTATTATAGCAGGAATAGCCGCAATAATAGGCCCAATATAAGGGATAATATTGGCAATACCTGCAATTGTTCCTAATAAAACTGTATAATCAGATTTAAGAAAAATTAGCATCATCGTAGTCAAAAAACCAATTATAACCGATTCAATAAAAATTCCTGAAATATAAGAACTTATTTGATTTCCAGTAGAATAAAAAAGTTTTACAAACATTTCAAAATAACGATTAGGTATAAATTTTATAAATGCTTTAGAAATATCTTTCCCTTGATACAAAAAAAAGAACATTAACAAAGGAATAAATAATAATAATGTTAAAATTGAAAATGTTGAAAAAAAGATGTTAGGTATTGTTTGAAATGTAGAAACAATAAAAGATTGAATATTAGTTTGAAAATTTGTAATTAAATCAGAATTATTTAAAAAAGGGTACTCAGTTTGCAATTGAACTAAATTAGTATTAAACCAAAGTTGAGTTTGCTCAAAATACAAAGGAATGTTAATCGATAATTGATTAAATTCAGAAACAATTGGAGGAACAATAAATTGAAGACCTCCAGTCAGTATAAAAATGAAAAATAAATATAAAATAAATATTGATAAAAATCTTATTTTCAGGAAAACAGTTAAACGATCAACGACTGGCATTAATATGTAAGACAATAAAAGAGCAACAATAATGGGTAAAAGCAAATCCCACAAAACAATACTAAAAAACAATAAAAAAGTAAAAAGTACTAAAATAGTACTAAGTTTTTGATTTGATGATAATTTTGAAAAAACGCGTTGAATCATTTTTTAGTATTATGGTCTGAATAAATAGTGCTTAACCGTTTACCAAGTATATAAGATAAATTATAAATAATTTTTACAGCCATTTTGGGATGTTCTTGTTTAATTTTTAATAAATCAGATCTAAACAAAACAAGTAACTCAGCATTTTTTGTAGCTGTAGCACTAACAACTCTAGGATTCTCATCTACTAAAGAAAGTTCGCCAAAAAATGATGTTGGTTTTAACGTTATTTTTTCATCTGATAAAGATTCATAAATAGCAACAGAACCTGACTTGATTATATATAAACTTTCGCCCGGCTCATCTTTCTGAAAAATAATTTCATTTTTTTGAAATTGTCTAACATGTAAAAAAGGCAATAGCCGTTGAATCTCAAAAACATTTAAATCATTAAATAAAATTACTTTTTCTAAAAGTGATTCATTACTAATTTCTTTTTTAGTCTTAAAAATATCACCCCATATATTTTTTAATTTCATTAATTACCCCTTATGCGTATTCAAGTTTTAAACTATCCTGCATTTTATTTAAATAAGACAATGCATTATTTTGATCTTGAACAGTTAATTGTTTATGTATAATGAGTAAAATTTTTTGTTCAATTGAATTAATTAAACTTTGTAATGATTTACCTTTTTCTGAAATCGTTACTATCTGCTTTCTATCATCTTTTTTATCTTTTTGTAAAAGTAATAATTCATAATCATTTAACTTCCTAACTAAAGAAGTTACAGTAGATTTATGTTTCATAACCTTTTGTGATAAATCTTTCATAGTTAGAGATTTATTTATCAATAGAAACCGGATAATTTCATAATGGGAATACTTAATATCAAACTTTGTACGCAATCGTAACTCTTGTTCAACAAACTTTACAATTTGATGGTGTATATCTTGAATAGATTCGAGTAATTTAATTTTTTCCACGATATCATTATAAAGCAAATAATCGATCTTACAAAATAATTGTTGAGTCAAAGAAAAGCATCTTATATACTCAAAAAAAATGAAAGCAATTATATGTCTAGGAAACCCAGGTAGAGAATACATAAACACACGTCATAACGTGGGGTTTAAATTAGCAGATTATCTAAGACAACAATATGAATCTTTTCCAGAAAAGAAAGAATTCGAAGCACTAACAACCAAAATTGAAATCGCTGAAAAAAAATGTTTAATTGTAAAACCTCAAACATTTATGAATTTATCAGGAGTTGCAACTTCAAAAATAAAACACTTTTATAAAATTGAATCAAAAGATTTATTGTTAATTTATGACGATAGCGAAATAGATTTTGGTTTTATTAGATTTAGAAAAAAAGGAAGTGCCGGAACACATAATGGTATGAAATCAATAATTAATGATTTGAATTCTACAAATATTCCAAGATTACGGATTGGAATAGGGCCTATTCCAGAAAAAAAAGAAATTAAAGATTTTGTACTATCTAATTTCAACGCTACTGAAGAAAAGAATTTAGAAATAATTTTCAAAGAAGTTGAATCAGCTATTAACTATTGGTTAGATAACAATATCGAAAAAGCAATGGCGTTAACAAATAAAAAAAATATTCTTCTTAAATAGAAGTAGTATTTCCTTGAGTATCTTCCTCATCATCAAGAGATAAATCTTCAGAAATTACATCCATATTTAAATCTTGAGCTGGTTCTTCAACTACAGGAGCAATAGGTTCTTCAACAACTGGAGCTACTGGCTCTTCTACTACGGGTGCAACAGGTTCTTCAACAACTGGAGCTACCGGCTCTTCTGCTACAGGGGCAACAGGTTCTTCAACAACTGGAGCTACCGGCTCTTCTGCTACAGGAGCAATAGGTTCTTCAACAACTGAAGCTACGGGCTCTTCTGCTACAGGAGCAATAGGCTCTTCAACAACTGGAGCTACTGGCTCTTCTACTGTAGGTGCAACAGGCTCGTCAACAACTGAAGCTACCGGCTCTTCTGCTACAGGGGCAATAGGCTCTTCAACAACTGGAGCTACCGGCTCTTCTAATACAGGAGCAACAGGTTCTTCAACAACTGGAGCTACCGGCTCTTCTGCTACAGGAGCAACAGGTTCTTCAACAACTGGAGCTACCGGCTCTTCTGCTACAGGAGCAACAGGTTCTTCAACAACTG
>NZFK01000053.1 GCA_002690645.1 Rickettsiales bacterium | reverse complement strand
AATAGACTTGGTGCTATAAAAAATTATTTTTGAACACTTTATTGAGATGTTTCTGCTATTAAACCCCAACCTGTATATCCACCCATGACGAATACAGATAACCAAGCCCCCTCACACACACACAAGCAATGCGAAGCAAGCGCCGCACAAACCCATACAATTCGCAACAAGCCCACCCACACACAAGCAATGCGAAGCAAGCGCCGCACAAACCCATACAATTCGTACCAAGCCCCCCCCATACAAGCAATGCGAAGCAAGCGATGTAAAAAATCAAGACACTATAACATTCATGACTCTAATCAAATTTCGTTTAAAATGCCGGAGATGTGCAATTTCTCGCAAAGGCACATAATGGTAATTATGTAACTGGAGCGAAAATTGTACAGATTCGGTATTTTAAACGAAATTTGGTGGAGCTAAGGGGGATCGAACCCCTGACCTCTTGCATGCCATGCAAGCGCTCTCCCAGCTGAGCTATAGCCCCTTTTTAGTAATGGTAGGTTACACCTTGCTTTTCAAATAATGTATCAATATCGTAATGCAGACGTGTTTCAGAATCAACGCAATGAATAATAATAGAATTAATATCTAAAATCACCCATCCGCTATCACTATTTCCAGACACTTTAAGAGGATCAAAAAAATCGTTACCTCTATTTAAGTTCATCTTTTTTAATTCCTTTTCAATACCTGTAATTAAAGATTTGGAGTGAATATTATTTTTTACACCTAAAATTATGATATAGTCAGTAATCCATAAGTTTTCAGCAACATGAAATACTTTGATATCTTCAGCTTGTTTTTCGTCGGCAAATTTAATTATCTCTTCGAGTGTCTTTTCTAACTTTTTTCCCATATTTGTTTGTTATAACCTATTTAAAATTAACTCTTTTATGTTAGGCCAATCTTGACCTAAAACTAATGTGTAGTCGATTGTTTTGTTCGGCTTATCATATACAATTATGTTTGATGGGTCAATTTCGAGAAATTCAGACACATTATTAACGCCTTCAGTGTTCCCTTTCCAATCTACTAAAACAGTTTTTTTATAATTATAATTTCCTGCATCAGCAAATCGGCTAACTGAAATACCTGTTTTTTTCAAAAGTCGTGCTGCAACCTGAGCTTCTTTTGGGGTCCCGTAACCGTTTAATACTTCAATTATTCCGTTTAATGTAGATAAAATTAAGACATCATCGATCTGTTTCAACGACTTTTTGATTTCACTTTGCTGAGAATTCTGAGTGTACTTTTCTATCAGTTTGGTATTAATTTTTTCGGTGACTTCTTTTTTTATAATTTGATCTAATTTAATATTTTCGTCAACTGACACCTTTGGCTCGATTTCGTCTTCAAATAATGTCACTTCAAGCGCAGCTTCTGTTTTTTCATTTTTATTTACATCTTTTTCGTTATTAAAAAAGCTCCATAGGCTCGCCTTTTTTGGGGTTTCTTTTTTCTCAATTTTGGTCACGTCGATCGTATCATCAAAAAACAATTCTTCTTTTTTAAGGTTCTCAAATTTGAGTTGATTTTCAAGTGAATTATTTTCATAGTCATTATCCATTGTATTAGATAATTGTTCTAATTTTTTTACGTTAGTTTGTTTCTTAGTCTGTATATTTTTTTCTGGCTCACTCGACAGCATTTTTTCTTCAGCATATATCTTTGTTTGAAGAACGTTGGTCGAAAAACCTTGTTTTGGTTCTAAATCTATTTGACTTTGCAGTTCAGTCCCATTTTTTCTTGGCTTTTCAACAAACTCTACTTGTTCATTTAATGCAATCAATTTATCTAGCGAAGTTGGCTTTTCGAATATTTTTGCAATTGACTCTTCAAGTTTTTCTTCGTTAGGTTCCCAGTAATATGCATTCCCGATAAGCATTATTTTTCCAGGCAAGGTTTCTTTTTTAATGGCCCCTTTTTTATATGCTTTTTTAAATAATGTAGATAACTTAACCATTTCTTTAGTCGATAAATCGGTATTTAACACAGAGCCAATCCCTTTAATTAATTTATGTAAATCAAAGACTCTATCAGGTTTAACAAATTGATTTGCTAATGTATAAACAAAATGTTGTTGTCGTCTTATACGACCAATGTCGCCTTCTTGATCTTGTCTGAAGCGAAGGTATTGAATGACTTCATTTCCGGAAAGTTTTTGTTTCCCTTTTTCGATATCAATATACAAATCACCTGCTTGATCAATATATTTCATATCTTTTTCAACATCAATCATAACACCACCCATTTCATCAATAATTTCACTAACTCCAGACAAATTAATTTCAATATGATGATGAATAGGTACGTTAAGAAAATTAGAAATTGTTTTGGTTAATAAGTCTCTACCCCCATAAGAGTAAGAATGATTTACTCGCGATTTATCATATCCATCAATAGGAACCCGTGTATCTCTTGGGATAGATAACACCCCTAAATGACTAAGAGAATCATCTAAATGGAAAAGCATAATACTATCTGCCCTTTTTGATGAATGGGTATCGTCAACACCATAGGCTAAGATATTTACACCATTAAAAGACCCTTTTGATGTTAAAGCGAAAAACACTTCAATAATATTGAATTTAGTGACGATTAGGCCAGTAAAAACTATGTTAACGAATAAAAAAATCCCTAACGCAATTTGAAGCAATGGAAATTTTGATGGCTTTTCTTTTGGATATTTTTTTTTTAATTGTCTTTTTGATGCCTGCAGAATCATAACTTTAATAACTCATTAATTTTATTTTTACTTATTGTAAGATCTAATAAAATTTTATTGTAACAAGCTATTGTAGCTTCGTAAATCGGCTGTTGATTTAAAGAAAGAAAATGAATTGTTTTAATCAAAATGATAGCCATGGCATCATTTAAAGACACTTTCGCTAACTTTTCGAGTTCGTTTTGATTCGTAAAGCCTCTTAACGGGTCGATATAATCTGCAATAAAAATTATTTTAGCTAATGTTGACATGTTTGGATGTCCAGTTGTATGCCATTTAGCAGCTTCTAAAACAGCGTTATCTTTGATATCAAATTCAATAGCTGCAAATTGGTCAATAATCAATGCATGCCAGATAGGTTTATAGTTTTTATAGATCGTATCTAAATAATCGTCTAGTTTAATATTTTTTTGTCGACATTTATCGGGCGAAAACTCCTTTGCAGCATCATGAATTAGAGCAGCATAATACGCTTTATCGTGATCAATGTTATGGGCATTTGCGAGCTCTGTAGCTTTTTCAACAACGTTAAGGGTATGACTGTATCTTTTTTCTGAAATGTAAGTGGCAAGTTTTTTCTTAATATCTTGCATTAAAATTATGAATTATCAGAATTTAATTGCTCGCCTTCTAAAGTTGCTATGACCATTGCTCCACAACTATCACTAATGATATTTACTGTTGTTCTAAACATATCTAAGATTCTATCTACAGGTAAAAGCAGGCCTATTCCTTCTAATGGTAAATTTACTGATCGTAAAACGATAACCATTGTGACTAGACCAGCGCTTGGAATCCCAGCAGCCCCAACAGACGCCAACATCGCTGTTAACATAATAATAAGTTGTTCTGTGATACTCATATCAAATCCAAATACTTGTGCAATAAATACAACGGCAACAGCTTCGTATAAGGCTGTCCCATCCATGTTGATTGTAGCACCTAAAGGAAGCATAAAGCTGCTCACTTTTTTTGACACACCAATATTTTTTTCAATACATTCCATTGTAACGGGCAAAGTTACGATACTACTATCAGTTGAAAAAGCAGTAGCAATTGCAGGAAACATTTTTTTAAGGAAAACAATTGGCGAATATTTAACAATAATTATTAGTATACCCGACAATGTGAAAACTAGGTGAGTAATTAAAGCAATTAATACCGTTGCTACATAGAAAAAAATGGGTTTCAATACTTCAAAGCCAGTACTTCCAACCATTGAGGCCACTAATGCAAAAACACCGAAAGGTGCTAAAACCATTATCCAATCTGTGATTTTCAAAAACACATTATTAAAATCTTCAATCACTTTTTTCAAGTGGCTTCCTGAGGAGCCTAAGGCTAATAAAGCAGACCCAAAAATAAGTGCAATAAAAATAATCCCCAACATATTTTCTTGCGTTAAAGATTTAAAAATATTACTTGGCACGATCTCTTCAAGGATACCAATAACTGAAATAGCATTACTTGATTCTTCGTATGTGTAGATTGCTAAATTACTGTACGATGTATCAATATTGGCACCTACACCAGGCTCAATAAAATTAACCATGATCAAACCAATTAAAACGGCGATAAAAGTGGTTGTAATGTAATAAATTGAAGTTCTTGTTCCTAGCCGACCTAAACTTTGAACGCTTCCTAAATTGACGACACCTACGACTAATGAAGCAAAAACGAGTGGAAGCATTACCATATTTAAAAGACGAATAAACATGTCTCCAATAGGCTTAAAAACAACAGAGTTTTCTTGGAATAGGACGCCACAAAATACACCTAAAATCATAGCAATTAAAATTTGTGTCGTTAATTTATAGTTCATATCTTACCCTAAACGAAAGTTAAGCTTATGATATGAAATATTTTAAGATAATACAATCTACAATTTTTCTATAAGTTATATTTTTTATATAAAAATCAGGATTCTTTTAAAGAAAAAATAATGGTTACTCTATCACTGTATGTTTCTTCCCATTGAGTAGATTCTTTAAGCCATTTCACAAGCTCTGAGGGCTGATTTTTAATGATAAATGTATCAATGGCTAATTTATTAACTAGTGATGTCACAACTTGATCGGAGGTATTAAACATTGCGTTAAAATAAATCGAAAGAATTTCAGGATCAGTTACAAAACTATTGATAAACACTTTCTGATTTGGGTATGAATAAAAAGAAATGACCCCACCCCAGCCAATATGATTAAAGATATTTTTAGAATTATTTCTAAAATCAGACTGAAAAATAGCTTGCATTGGTAAAACTCGATCATCAATCCCCATTCCAAAAGCGCGATTATCAATAGAAGTATAACTTAATTTACCAATCCCAATTGTTACAAATAAAATAACTACAAAGAATTTAAACGAATTAAGAAAAGAATTAGATGATAATAAATCTGTAAAAAACTTCGACTCGCGGATCATTAAACAAATCAATAATGGGGCTAATAATAACCATGTAAACATAAAGCGAGAAGAAAACACACCAAGGACAAAGTAAAGAATATAGATTGTTATGATAAAGTTGGAATATAGAGTATTTTGTTTGAGTCTAATAAAATAAAATAAGATTAGAAATATAAGGAAAAACAAAATAATACCTGACACAATTAGAGGTTGTTTTTCAAAAAACTGGCTCAAAGAAACCCATTCGATGTTGGCGAGCCTATATAAAGATAGTTTTTCGGTAAAGAAATTAAAACTATACGAACTTACTTTGTATCCAAGAGGATGAATAAAGGTTGCAAACAAAGATGTTGCAAATAAAATGGACATTTGGACTAACCAATTTTTGTTTTTTTCATTTTTATTTTTTAGATAGTTCCATGCAATGAATCCAACAGCGATAAATATTAAAAGTAGTCCAAAAAGGAAACCTGGGTGAAAGTTAGTCCAAAGAATCATAATTAAGACAATAGATGTAAGTTGAGACCAACTTATTTTCTTATTTTTAAAAATAACAATTAATATAAAACACATGATCAAGTTTAAGATATCTGTAAAAAAAGAACCGCGTTCAACTAATCTAAAATACCCTAAAATAAATGTAACGATGCTTATGACGCTTAAAAATGGGTATAAGTTATATTTTTTTTTAATTGTTGAAAAGTAAAGAAAAACACAAAAAAGCATTAATATTAACTTTAAAGAAATAATACCGACATATTTGCCATATTTAAAAATATTCCAAAAAAATGAATACGTTAACCACTGATGCTGTAAATCAAACTTTGTTAAAAAAGGAACTATTAAGCTGGGATCGACCTGTATTAGTTCATTTGTTCGATCCATAATATTTCCATAAAGCAAATATGAAAACAAATCAAATGACTGAATTGGAAAAACACAAAGTAAAGAAATTGTTAAAAGAGTAAGAAAGTAAAAGATTAAGTTTCTTTCAATAAATTTAAGTTTAAATTCTTTTACAAATTTTTTTGTGAAACTCATATGTTATATAATAAAACGAAAATAAGTAAAAACCTAATATTTTAACAGAATGAACATTAAGTGGTGATCCGGGTGGGGGTCGAACCCACGACAAATGCCTTAAAAGGGCACTGCTCTACCAACTGAGCTACCGGATCAATTGGACTTTAATAATACCAAAAGCTACTCTTTGTGTTAAGACTTTAGACAAATTATTTTGTCTTTGTATTTTTTGATTCTGATTTACTTTTATTTTTATCATTCACATAAAAACCAGATCCAACAAACTGGATATTAACATTTTTAGATATTAAGCGCTGAACAGTCCCATCACACTTAATACAATCAGTTAAAGCATCGTCTTTAATTGATTGAAATTGCTCAAATTCAAAACCACATTTTTTACATTTATAATCATAAGTTGGCATTTTTTTACTCCTCAGAGCATATATTTAGCAAAAGTTTACAAGTAAGTTAATTATAAGTCTACTTTTTCTTCTGCTTTTAACTTTTCGATAATGGCTTCTATTTTACCTAATTGAACGCCAAAATTCTCCCAATCAAGACTTTGAACCGTTTCTTTCAAATTATCGTAAGTATCAAATAAATATTGCATCAAGTCTTCATTTAATGGTTCATTACCCTTATCACTTATTGAAACTGTGTTTACAATCTTTTTATCTCCAAAGACATTATCGATTACGTTGGGTAGGTTTTTTCCCATTATGACTTCATCGCCATAAGACATAATGACTCGCTTTAATTCAGGCAATTCTGATTGAGTTGCTTTTAAGTAAATAGGTTCAACATAAACTAATGACTCCTCAATCGGAATAATCATCAAATTACCTCGAATGACATCCGAGCCAACTTGCCCCCATAATGTTAAATTTTGAGAAATTTCTGTATCTTGATCAATTCTTGATTCTATTTGCATCGGTCCATAGATAGTTCTATCTTTAGGTAATGTATAAACAACAAATTTACCATATTCATCAGGATTACATTTAACTGCCATCCAACCGATCATATTATCTTTATTGGTAGGCGTAAAAGGTAACATTAATAAAAATGATTCTTTTTTATCTCCAGGCAACTTTGTTACCAAATAATATGGTTTCATTTCTTTTTGATCTGAATAGTAAGTTTCATTAGGTATTTGCCATAAATCTTCACGGTTATAAAAAACTTGAGGATCTGTCATATGATAGGTCGCATATAACCTAGCTTGTAATTCGAATAAATCTTTAGGATAACGAATATGATTTTTAATATCACTTGGCATTTCATCAAATGCTAAAAATAACTTTGGATATATGTTTGCTAAAGTTTTTATTATTGGATCAGATTGATCTGAAATGTAAAACTTAGTTGTTCCATCATAAGCATCTATTGTCACTTTTACAGCATTTCTAACGTAACTTACACCACCTGAAGTTCTTTCAGAATAAGGGAAATTTCCAGAACGAGTATANCCATCAAGCATCCAAACTAAACGACCTTCATCCGTTACAATTAAATATGGGTCATTGTCATAATCAATATGGGTAAACGGAGTAATCTTATTCACAATTTGAACTATTGTNTGATCAAATAATAATTTCGAATCATTTTTCAACAAATTGGATAACACAAGTTTAAAATCGTTAAATTTAAAAGAAAACACTAATTTATTTAATAGTGACCCAATGTTTACACCACCTTTACCTGCATAAGTTGTATATTCATTGGTATTTCCTTTTGGATAATCGAATTCTTTTTGATGCGTATTCACAATAACAAATTCATTCGACTTTTCACCAAAATAAATTTCAGGGCGTTTTACTTCTANATCAATAGTGGTTGATGGNGGTAAATCTTTNATATAAAAGTGAGGCANTCCATCTTCTGTGATTTTATTAACAGGAGTCATACAAAGACCNTAACCATGCGTATAGACTAAATGCTTATTCACCCANGTTTGAGCTTGTTGNGTTAATTGAGCAGAATCAAGTTCTCNTGGTGACAACATCACTTGCTGCATCTGNCCNTCTATAATNTACCGATCNACATCTACATTNAAAAACTCATAATACAGTCTAATTTCTTGTAATTGTTGAAATGTAGATTTTAAGGGCTCTTGATTCCANAATCTAATATTTTCNACAGTAATATTATTTTTATCTAAATCTGATCGAGTCAATAAATTAGAAGCAGGAAAATCAGAAGCAANNACATTNTTTAATTGNTAAGCTTCTCTGGTTAATGCAATNTTATTTTTNATNTATTTTTCTTCTTTAACAAGTTCGTTCGGTGAAACAACATAGTTTTGNANNATATTNGGGATAACTCTTAANCCCACGATNTTTAANAAGAAAAGACCAACTAAAAATAAATAAGGTAATTTTATCGACATTTTTCGTATTAAAAATAAAATGAGTATTGCTTGAATCGCNTATAAAAATGTGAGAAGTTTTTTGATNGGNAAGATAANAGAGACATCNGTATGACCNGCACCATAAACTACTCCTCTACCTGAAAANACGAGTTCGGCAATTTCAATCCATGAGCCAAATGACATTAATAAAAATAATAAAGAAAGTAAAATTAAAANATGTGTTTTAATTGCNCCATATTTTTTTTCTTTGGCGAAAATGAGTAATAAGATATTTTTTGATAGATANATCCAAGCAACGAATAAAAAACTNATAAATAGTAAACTAAATAACCAGCTGTGTAGATTTTCAAAAAATGGTAACGAAAAAAGATAAAATGAAATATCTTTTTCAAATAACGGATCAACCATNCCATAAGGNACTTGNTTNATNTAACTAAAAATAGACAGCCACCAACTTTTTGAGGTTAATCCGAAAAGGATAGCCAANCCTAATGCNATGATAGCNAGTAAGCCAAAAAAGACTTTTCCAGTAAGCTGACTTTGGGCTTTGTTTTGAGCAAGTGATAAGCGGATTTGTTCTAAAGCTTTATTCAAAAANGGAAAAGGAGTATTAAACACTATTTCGGCATCACTTGATATATCTTTACTTACCTTATTTGCAATAAATGCATTAGCAAATAACCATAACCCGGCTACTGTAAATCCGGCTAAAAAAGTAAATAATTGATATTTGATTCTGGTTATCCAAACATCTTTATACCCGAAAGATTCAAACCATAAAAAATCAGGATACAAATTTTTAAAAACGACACTAAAAATAATNAAAAGAAAAAATAAAATTGCAGCAACGATATAATTTTTTTTGAACATTTGACCCTCTTTTTTAAAATAAACTTATACCCAACAACAATACTATGGGCTTTCTTTTAAGTCAATTTTTAGACGTGATTTTTTTNAAAATTAATTGTATTATATTTTTTTAGTTTANTTTTTAATATTTATTTAAAATTTTTATAAAAAGGGGTTTTTTTATTGCCNAAAAAAATTNTTTCTCTTCCATTTAAATTAGCTAAAGTTTCTAAACTTTCATTTGAGGACCAACTAAAACTTTTTTTTATAACAAGAGATTATATTTATGATGATAAAGATTTTAATTTGAAACAAAAAATTTTTATTTATAAGANGTTCTCAACTAATCAATCAGTTAATGATAANCATTTAAGTAAAATTTATACNTTGAGAAAAGATAAAGGCCTATGGAATATCAAACAATGGCATACAGAACCCATTTCTCAAGGAGGGACTGTTATCGTTTATCGAGATAGGCTCGTAAACATGCCCGAAGAAGCCGTAATAAAATTTTTAGAAGAAGATTTAGTTGATCAGTGCTANTACCGNGTAAGACGNTTATCNTCAGGCGATTTAAGCGACAANAATTTTAAAATAGATTTTAATAGGCACAAACAACTTGAGACAATATTTAAACAANCAGAAGAATATTTAGCATCAAAAAANATAATATTACCTACTCCAGCAGNNAACAAATATTATACTCAATCTCAATTTTTACCCAAAGACTGCTGGACAGATGATGTGCGGGAATATATAACTACTCAACCATTAATTCCTGTNAAATTTTTATGGGATATTTTGTCATCATTACAATTTTTAAATTCTTATCAAATATCACATTCAGACATTAAACCAAATAATCTTCTTTACGATGAAAATGACTCCTTTTTTCTTACTGACTTTGGCTTGGCAAATCAATTTTACTCATCAACACCCTACTGTAATAAAAGTTTAGATACTAGACTTAAAACGATTTCTAAAGTCGCGCATCTTCCACCTGAATATTTTTGTTTATCGGATCTTACTTCTTCAAAAGGAATTTATTCAAATAAAATTGATGTTTGGTCGTTGGGAATTTCTTTTCTTTTAATACTTGGTTATAGAAAAACAACAGATGGACGTTCAATGAAAGATATCTTGATTCACAAAACACGAGATCTTCTTGCTACTATAGCAAGCGATAATCAAGATAAATCTATCATTAAAACTGAAGAGTGGAAAAAGTTTTTAAGTATATATATAGACCACTTTCCAAACATAGTTTTTTTAAAAAATTTANTACTTAATATGTTAGACCCAAATCATGAAGAAAGATTTTCTCCGGAAGTTCTTAAAGGTAAACTATTANATTTATTCCTAATTGAACCTTCAATCGAAGAGATAGATAAACATTGTTTAATAGAAAAGTTTTTCGTAAAAAACGATCACGTAAACCCTGAGCTTTTAGACATAACAAAAAATCTACTTTATGACCTACAGAATACAGATGCTAATCAACATAACAATGTTTCAAATGCTTTAGCTTTCATTAAAAATGAATTCGCAGATTACTCTTTACGTTAACTTTAAATATAAATCAAGAAAATGAGTGGTAGCGGAGACTGGATTCGAACCAGTGACAACACGGGTATGAGCCGTGTGCTCTAACCACCTGAGCTACTCCGCCATGAGAGTTAATAAGTTTATCAAAATATCAATTTCTGTCAATAAATAGAAAACTATACAATTATTTTATAAAATCTTTTGGAATCTGATTTTTGGAAATCTTTTTTAATTCGCCAACTTTCAAATTCGCCAAATTAAATGGGCCAATAGAAAGTCTTTTTAAACTGATAACCGAATACCCTAAATGCTCAAANAAGCGTCTTACAATTCTATTTCGACCTTCTGTGATAACGACTTCTAACTGATTACTTTCGAGTAGCTCTGCCCCATAACATTGAAGAGGACCATCGTCTAAAATAACGCCTTTGATTAATCTAGAAAAATCTGATTTATTAATCTCTTTATCAAGCGTTACTCGATATNTTTTTTTGATGCTATGTTTTGGATGCATTAAAAAATGTGACAACTCACCATCATTGGTCAACAGCATTAAACCTGTTGTATGTCGATCTAATCGGCCAACAGGAGATACCGTTAACTTATTTTCACGAATAACATCTCCAATACATTTTCGTTCGTTAGTATCAGACATGGTTGATAGCATTCCTTTAGGTTTATTGAACAAATAATATTCATACTTCAATGTACTTTTAACAATTTGACCATTAACGACAATTTTACTAGAAGTATCCTTCAAAAGAAATTTTATATCATTTACCGTGGTTCCATTTACAGAAATCAAACCATTTTTTAAATACTCAAAATAGCGTCTTCTTGATAACTGGGTTTGAGCAATAACATACTCCTCCAATTTAATAGACACTTTTTTCTTATTTTTATAATTCGTCATTTTTATTCTCAAAATCTAATACAATATTATCCTTTATTTTCAATTTCTCTTTTTTCAAATCAAACATAATCTGATCTGATTTCATAGAAAATGAATCATTTAGAATTCTAACATTCCCTAAACCGACCCCAACAAAACTCGCTAGTTCCCAATCAAGCGAATCCATTTGTAATGCAATTGGAGAACTTTCGCTTATGTAAACACTTTTTGCATTATCTAACTGGATTGAACTTTCTGCTAAATTCAAATTACCTTTTGGTGCTTCTATCAATAATCGAATCGTTTCATTATCGTAAATTTCACCAAAAATNTGATTTAGCTCAAAACTATTATTTTCCTTATAAATAAANGCTTCTTGGGCCTCTAAATTAAATATTTTTTNACCATTATCAATATGGGTTATTTTGACCTCTTTAAAATGAAAATCAGGGCTATTGGGTGGCTGCTGTTTTAGAAGAAATCGATCAGGATTTATTGTAAATGTAAAAAAAACAATCAGGAGTAAAAGTATAAAAAATAGAATCACAGTTAGCGAACTGAACACTTTTTTAATGTTTTGCATATAATTTTTTAAACTTCCTATATGACGTAAATGCTTTAAAAAACTTTTTCTGTTTTAAATAAGCTATTCCTTGTAAAGCATAAATTGCAGTTGCTTGAGGCTCTATTTTAATTGCTTGCTTACAATAAAGAATTGAATGTTTTGGTTTTTCCATTTCATTATAAATTAAAGCAATAAAACCATATGCCCACACATTCTCAGGGTTGAGTTTAATGACTCTTTGAAATTGNTCAATAGCAACATCAACTTGCTTATTAAAATAATANCCAAAAGCTATTTTAAAATAATATTTCCAATTAGTTGGGTCTGACTTTATTAAATTAGAATACTTTAATATTANATCTTCAGCGTAAGACATAGGGATGGTTTTTAATAATTCCCAACCTTTATCAACTTGACCTGTATACGCATAAGACATTGATAGCTCAAAGATACGCTCATTTGATGAGGGGTCTTCTTGATATAATTTTAGCTGAAGATCTAACTCGTTTAATAACTCTTGCTCTACAGGATATGGCAATGCAAAAATACTAGACAAACACATTGTTATACTAAATAGCAGTCCAAGCATTAATGTTTTCATGATAAAACTTTAACATTTTCTACTGGATGTTTAAATTGGAAATCTTGTTTAAAATTTATTTTTATAAGCTGCTTATATGCAGCACCCATTTCTTTATGATTTGAATTAAAGCCCATAAAAACACTATGAAAAACATATTTTATACTTGAATACAGCAACATAAGGATGCGGTATATTTGTAATATAAGCCCTCCATAAAACTTTTGGCAAAGATAAAAACCACCTCGATAGCCTTCTATTATTGAATGAAACTTTCTAAATCCTGTAGACAAACCGCCATAATGCAGAATACTTACTCTTGGGTCATAAAATAGTTTGTAGCCTTTTTTTTGTAATGACTTACTTAAATCAATATCTTCATTATAGAAATAATAATTATTATCAAATCCTCCGACGGCTAAATACGCTTTTTTTGAAATAAAAAACGCCGCTCCTGCCGCAAAAGGAATAACACAGGGTTCTGCTGACCTAAAGCGCCATCTACCTAACAGTCCACCTGGCGCTTGTAATGTTCCGTCTTCGTTTAAAAGTTTGGGAATAATAACATTTATAGACTGTTTTTCTGACAATAACCTTACTAACTTACTTAACGTATCTTTTTCAAGAAGAGTATCGTTATTTAAAAAAAATAAATAATCACCACTGGCATAATTTACTCCAATATTATTTCCTTTTGAAAAACCACTGTTATTAAAATTTTTAATTATTTTACAAGATTTTTTATAGTTCTCTAAGATAGCTAATGATTTGTCAGTTGATGCATTATCAACAATAATAATTTCATACTCTAGATTTGTTTCAGAATTTAAAATTGAATCGATACAGTTGGCTAGAAATGTTTCACCATTGTAATTTACAATGATAATACTTATTTTCATCCTGAAATAATAGCAGTTGAACTAAGAATTTCAGATTTTTCAAAAATTGGGTTTAATAAAAATGGATGTTTTGCTGAATCTAAAAGCTGTTGCTGGACGTAAGTGGTGGCCTCTTCTAGGGAATTTGCATCAACAACAAGATCCCATAATAATGATTTTTTAAGTTGGGTAACTTGAGTTTGACATTTATCATTTATCTTTTTTATTAGGTCCGATTGATCTTCAAATAAGGTGTTATTAATTTGAACTAAAACATGAAACTGCCCTTCTTTTTGTGAAGTGGGAATAGATTCTAAATAATAGTCTTCTTTATTAGTGTTTAATAGATAATACGTTTTGGCCAACAACTGATCCATCCATTTTTTTTGATTATCTGTCGCTACCTCAATGTCCCAAAAAACAAACCGTCTACACTTTTTAATTTTTTCACATTTCAAAAAATTGGTAATTGTTGTGCCCGCTGATAATGCATGTAAATCTGTATTTTTCTGAAACGCAAATACCTTCATTTTATTATCCTTCTAACCAGTTTTTTAGTGATCTAAATAATGGAGCCCATGGGCCAGGTAATGATCGATTTAACGGCTCAGTTCGCTTTTTTATTGCCCAATCACTTGAAATATAACTAGGAACTTGTGTTAAAAATGATGCTCGTTCAGGATGAGGCATCATTGCCAATACATTTCCATTTTTGTTTGAAAGACCGGCAATATTATTCGTTGCGCCATTTGGATTTATTGGATATTTTGAATCTACTTTTCCTGTTGAATCAACATAACTAAGTACCGTGGTATTTTCAAAATTTGTTGAGATATTATCATGGAATTTAAAATTTCCTTCCCCATGATTAATCTGTATTGGAATAACATCGTCTTCAGAAAAGGCTTTTGTAAAAATATTTTTACCAGGATTTTCAATTTTGACATAGACCCAATCACAGATGAAACCATGCGCTTTATTTTCTTTTGTATTTGGAGCTAAAGCCATCTCTAAAGCTCCTTCTCCAGCAGTATCTGGAACAAGCCCTGTTTCTGCTAAAATTTGACACCCATTACAAATACCCAATATAGCTTTTTTATCTGCTGCCGCTTTTCTTAAAAACGACATAATTGGTAGCTTTGACGCCACGACACCAGCACGAACTCTATCTTGAAACGAAAACCCACCAGGCAAAACATAAGCATCATATAAACTAAAATCAGCTTCCGTACAATTCCAACGAAGCAACTCTGTTTCTATCCCTGAAGCTTGTAGCGATTTTAATGTCTCATACTCGCAATTACTTCCAGGAAATTGTATTACAGCACACTTTTTAGTCATTTTAACGTAAATCTTTCTCCGCATTTATTGCCGCTATCATCCCATCTGAAACGGCTGTAGCAATTTGACGAATTTGTTTTGAACGAATATCGCCAGCTGCGTAGATACCGTGAATATTTGTTCTCATATATTCATCAGTAATAATGTAACCTTTTTCATCAACTTCTAATTCTACTGAAATTAAATCTTTTGGTGGTATTCGACCAACATAAATAAAAACACCCTGAACGGTTAACCAAGTCGACTGGTTAGTTATGACATGATTTAATTTTATCCGTTCCAGCTTATCTATTCCAAAGGCATCTTCAGGTTGGGTATCCCATAAAATATCTATTTTGGGATTTTCCATTATCTTATCTTTTAAGATTTTAACAGCTTTTATATAGTCAGATCGATGAATTAGGTATAATTTATTTACATATTCAGACAAATGATCGGCAGCATAGCAAGCACAATTGCCTCCACCAATTACAGCGACATCTTTTCCTGCGTAACTTTCCACATCTGATTGTGCATAATAAGAAATCCCTCTTCCCAAAAACTGTTTCTCAAAGTCCATTTCTAATGGTTTAGGCTCAAGCCCGATAGCCATAACAACAGCTTTTGTTTTATAAATATTTCCAAGGTCTGTTTTAACTTTTTTTACAGGCTCAGCTGGTGTAATGATATCTTCAACTGTTTCACAACGATAGCTAATGGAATACTCTTTTAAGTGCGTTTCCATATCAAATGCAAGATCAGGACCAAGTTTGCCTGTAGGCAACCCTAAATAATTTGTTATTTTATAGGCAGTTGACGCTTGCCCACCAGGTAAGCTTTTATCGATCATTAACACTTTAAGCTTTGCTCGGCCAGCACAGAGCGCTGCTGACATTCCTGCGGGACCGCTTCCTATAATAATCATATCGAAAATATCTTCAGGAGAAAAAGAGTCAAGTTGTTCTAAAATATCAAGGTCTTCTTTTAATGTCATTGTATTACATCCCTTGAAACTTTTATTTTAGCTTTTCCTTTTGATAAAAAGGTTTCATTCGTTAAATCAAAAATAATAACATCCCCTTTCGCGTATTCATTTCCAGATGTAAATAAAACATCGTTTTCGAAACGAATTTCATTTTTGTTTCGATTAAAAATAGCTGAGTCCGAACTAGATTTGTATATCCCATGTTCGAATTTAACAGCTTTTGTTGCCATGAAAGTATTCTCGTTTACTTTAACATAGGCTTCTTCACTATTCAAACTCATTTCCTGAGTATTTAACTTCACATTACCAAATAAACCTATTCTTAAATCTGCATAATCTATTGTTATTTTATCGGATACGATATTTCCATACTCAGAGATAATTTCATTTTTTCCGAATGCCATCATTTTATTGGCTTTTAAATCAATGTCTACGTTATCTGTTGTAAGCGTTAGCGACGCTTTTTTTATTTTTAATTCCTGACTTAAAGGACTCTGGATTTCATTTAGCCTCGACGTCATACGATCTGAAAAATTAATCGATGCACTATTTACTGAGCTTATAATAATTAATAGAACAAAAAATAATTTATTCACAAACTTACTATACCCAACTCCATTTTGATAAACAAGATAATTAAGTAGTATCGAATAAAAAATTAGTTTAAGATGTCGATATGGAAGACTTAATTAAACAGTTGGATTCAACGACATATAGACTATATTTACCACTATTTGGTAAAGCAACATCATTTAAAAATGCAGAATTAACCTATAAAGATCATCTATACATTGATCTACCCGCACGCTTTAAAGAACTCTGGGACACGCCAATTCAAAATGAAAAAGCATTATTTGAGCCATTAAAAACGTTTATTCACTACTTAGCAACATTTGTAAAAGACGGTCAAAATAAAGTGGATATAAATCAAAAAGATGAAGCGTTTGATTTGGTCACTGAAATGGATCAAGGGATTGAATATATTTTACGCTATTGGATAAACAAACATTTTCCTAAACATAAAGTAGTTGGAGAAGAGTTTGGACAAGATACTTTAACCCCATCAGATTACTGTTGGTATATAGATCCAATAGATGGAACAAGCAACTATGCCCATGGAAAAAACGAATATTGTATAAATATTGGCTGCATTTTTAATGGTAAACCCTTTTTAACGTTTGTAGCACTACCTTCAGAAAATATAATTTTAGAAGCCAATACAATTAGTCCATCTCAGGATTTAGTTTTTAGTGATGCTCTTTGTTCTGAATTTTATAGTGCACGAATCAAGGATCAAACATTATTTGATAAGATAAATACCCAATTGAAAAAAAATGAATTTAGAACAATGGCGTTAGGCTACTCTCTTGCAAAAATGTATCAAGGCCATTGCGATGTTTTTTACAAAGCTAACGTAAAATTATGGGATATTATGGCCCCCGCGGCCTTACTTTATTTTAAACAAAATGATTACTGGGATATTGAAATCACTACATATGATGGAAATACTTTTTCCCCATTTAGTAATCAAGAAACCTATTTAAATTATATAAATCAACGACACGACATAAACCAGCGTGTTGGTTTATTTACTGTAACAAAGAAAAGTGACTCCAGAAGTAAACATATTATTCGAGAGTGCATCTATGACTAGACCTCATCAACCAGTATTACTAGACGCTGTTCTTGATTATTTATCTCTACAAAAAGGTGATGTTATTTTAGATGGAACGATTGGCTACGCTGGCCATAGCGAACATTTTGTTAAATTAATAGGTTCAGATGGCTTTTTGATAGGTATTGACCAAGACCAAACTGCAATCAAATTTTGCCAAAAACAATTTAGCTATTCACCCAATGTGGCTTTGTTTAATACTAATTTTGAAAATGCAAAAAACTGTTTAAAAAAAACTGGTCATCCTCACGTTGATGCATTATTTGTTGATTTGGGAATGTCGTCTGTGCAATTAGATTCTGAAACAAGAGGATTTAGTTTTCAAACAGATGCTGCTTTAGATATGCGAATGAATCAAGAAGCTGTACTTTCTGCATATGATGTTTTACATAGTTACTCTGAAAAAGAACTTTCAGATGTCTTTTTTAAATATGGACAATTACATCAAAATAAAATCTTAGTAAGGCATATTATTGAAGCACGGAAAACAAAACTAAATACCACAAACGATTTAATAGCTATTGTTAAAAAAAGTTATTTTTTTAAAAATAGTCGTAAACGATATATCAAGACATTAGCACAGGTTTTTCAAGCTATCCGAATTGAAGTAAATAAAGAACTTTTAGTATTAGAAACTCTATTAACCCAAATTGAAGGACTTGTTGCACCAGGAGGAAGAATTGCTATTTTGTCATTTCATTCTTTAGAAGATAAACTTGTTAAACGCTTTTTTAAAGAAAGAAAACCTATTTTTAAACCTTTAAATAAACAAGTAATAAAGGCTTCTAATGAAGAAATTGCATTAAATTCTAGAGCGCATAGCGCATTGCTTCGCTGTTATGAACGCCAAACTTAAGAACACTGCTTTATATTAATTTTTCGCTTAAATTTTGGGGTTACATCTATGGTTATTATGTAATTGGAATGCTCTTCAAGCCAAGGAGCTTTTTGAGCCCATTCAATGATTACAATATGATCGTCTTTTTCAAAATAATGGTCTAAATCAAGCATTATTATGTCATTTTCATTTTTACACCGATATAAATCCATATGAATGATAGGTATCGCTGTAGCATAATGGTTCACTAAGGCAAAACTTGGCGAAGATACATCTTCAAAATTAAAATGAGTGGCTAATGCGCTTACAAACGTTGTTTTCCCCGCCCCCATTGGGCCATTTAATAAAATAATATCCCCTGCCTTTAATGTTTTAGCAAATAAACGTGCTTCTTCTTTAAATTTTTCAAGCGATAACATTTTTAAGACGTTGAGTAACGTTCCTCTGCTAATTCACTAACAGCCATATTGTACATAGGGTGAACAATAGTAGGATTTAATTCTAATAGTGGCTTCATCACAAATTCTCTTTCATGTAATAAAGGATGAGGAATTACCAAATCATCATCAGTAATTACATCATCATTAAATAATAATATGTCTAAATCTATTGTTCTGGGATCATGATTACCTTTTGTTTTACGACCCAGTTGAATTTCAATATCTTGTGTTAAATCAAATAACTGCCTTGCACTTAAAATTGTCTTAAACTCAGCTACACCATTTAAATAGTCTGGCTGTGGCATTAACGTGACCGCTTTTGATTCGATTAATGTCGATATAGCCACTAAATCGATATCATTATTAGCCGTTAATAATTTAACAGCTTTATTTATATAATCCTCACGATTTCCAATGTTTGATCCAAGTGCTATAAATACTGTATTTATCATGCTAACTCCTTAAATGCATTGCATAGCTGTAGAACTTTTTTTGTTGATTTAACATCATGAACTCTCAATATAGTAGCACCTTTTTGGATTGCAATAAAATTTGAAATTATTGTTCCTTCCATTCGTTCATTTTCAGGCTCTCCTGTTATTTTGCTAATAAACGACTTTTTCGAGGTTCCAACCATGATTGGTTTATTCAAATTATTAAATTGATTAAGTTTATTTAATAACGATATATTATGATCGAGTGACTTTCCAAAGCCAATTCCTGGATCCAAAATAATTGACTCAATACCAGCTTGCTCTAATAAACCAATTTGCTTTTTAAAAAAGTGATAGATATCTTTTACAACATCATCATATGTAGGGTTTAATTGCATTGTTTCAGGTTTATTTTGCATATGCATTATAATGATTGCCGCATTCTGTTGGGCAACAATTTTTCTCATAGCTGGATCAATTCCACCTGACACATCATTTATGATATCGACTCCATGTTTTAACCCAAACTCAGCAACTGAGGCTTTTTTTGTATCCAAAGATAAAGGAACATCAAAATACTGTTTAAATTTTGTAATTATTGGTGCCAAGCGTTCTATTTCGATAGCTGCAGACACTTCTTTTGCCCCAGGTCGTGTCGACTCTGCACCAATATCAATTATTGCTGCACCCGCATTAATTAGATTTTCAATATGTATCATTGCTTTATCGAATGAGTTGTATTTGCCCCCATCGATAAATGAATCTGGAGTAAGGTTGAGTATACCCATAATGGCTGGTTTATGTTGATTCAATTGTGCAAATAGTTTTTTCATAGTTTTTGTTGGTGCCGAGAACAGGACTTGAACCTGCACGGAGAACCCTCCACTAACCCCTCAAGCTAGCGTGTCTACCAATTCCACCACCTCGGCAAATTAAAGATTATTTAATCTTACCAATTATCATAGATCATGCCTAGATATGCTGAACTGATGCTAGCATCCCAAAATTTATTTTGCTAAAATAAACATGTGAATTCAATAAATTCGATATCATTTGGAACATCAGGCCATAGAGGTATAATTGACAAAACATTTACAGTCAAACAAGTTCGTTGTATTTGTGCTGCAATTGGAGTTTTACTCAAAGATGAACTAAAACCAACTGTAGTCCTAGGCTATGACCCTCGTCGAGGAAATGATGAACGATTACGAGAGAACTCATTCACTAAAACTGTTGTTGATACATTTTGCTCATATGGTATTAGTGTTGACGTTTTTGATACATATGCCCCCACACCTGTTGTATCTTGGTATATTCAACACCATCAATTAGCTGGTGGTATTATTCTAACGGCTTCACATAACCCACCTAGTTACAACGGTATTAAATTTAACCCTAAAAATGGTGCCCCTGCCCCAACAACAACGACAGCAGAAATTGAATCTTTGGCAAATAAATTTTGGCATGAAGGAGTCCCTCCAACAGCTTTAAAACCAGCTACTTTTCGTTATGTTTTTGCTGAAGAGGCCTATGCTGAGCATTTGAAAACACTTATTGAAAACTATTCGCAAAAACCACTAAACTTTGATGATTTAAAAATAGCTATTGATGGTAAGCATGGTGCTTGTGGACCATTATGGGAAATGTTTTTTGCTCTTCATAAAACAAAGTCTCATACTCTATTTCATACAGAACCATTAGCCGATTTTGGAGGATTAGAAGCTAACCCTACCAAATACTCTTCTTTAAAAATATTAGCACGCCATATTCAAGATAATGGATTGCATTTAGGGATTGCCAATGACCCTGATGGAGATAGACATGTTGTTTTAGACGAACATGGTAGCCATTTAACTCCTGAAGAGACTACAGCTATCATTTTTAATTATTTAAAATCAAAAGGTAAAAATATCAAAGGGATTGCCGCAACTGTAGCTACATCACGATTAATTCGTCAAATTTGCGATAACCATAATCTTGATTATGTTGAAACAGCTGTAGGATTTAAATATTTTGCACCTTTTTTAACTGATTGCAGATCAACAAAGCAGATTGGATTAGCAGTCGAATCTTCCGGTGGATTTAGCACATCGGATCATACTTTAGAAAAATGTGGTTTTTTACCAGGGCTTCTACTTGCACAAATTGTTTTAGAAACAGGTTTATCGTTGAGTCAATTAAAACACGCTATTTATAGCGAATATGGGCCAAGTGTTTTTGTAGAGGAAGAGTTTAAATATCGAAGTAATCAACAAGAAACATTAAAAACAATGTTTTCTAATGCAGATAAATCTTCTTTAGCCGTTTTTTTTGATAACCCAATATCACATATTGATAAAAATGATGGTTTAAAAATTCGTTTTGAAGATGGTTCGTGGCTATTGATGCGTTTATCAGGAACAGAACCAATTGCTCGACTTTATGCTGAAAGTTCAGAGCATTCCAATACAAAATCTCTGTTAAAACAAGCTAAACTGTCGCTTGAAAAACAGTTAAGTATGTCTCCAATTTAAGAAAAAACCTCTATATCTCTTAAAATATCTATTTTTTTTACTTATTTTTGTAATTTTTTATATTTTTTTTACGATAACTTAAAAAAAACACTTACTATGTTAGATAGTGTTAAAAAAAAAAGGTAAAAAATGCGAGTTCAAAATCAGACTATTAATACATCAATACCAAGCCAACCTAATCCTGCTAAATCAGAATATGATTCATTTATTGACCTATTAGAACCCATAGACCGAAGCAACGTATTAGGATCATTTAAAAAAAAACTATTGGAAAATTGTCTTACTTTTATGAAAAAAAACATAGAATATTCATCAGTTGAAGAAAAATTAAATAAAGTAAATCAATTAGCTGTAAAAAGTGTTTATAAGATTTCAGGTAAATATCAAAATGAAATTGAAAAAAGCGAAAATAATTCGAAGGGAATATTTGGCCAAGATAAAAGACAAATATTTAGGTTTGATTGCTTTCGCGAACTAGCATTTTTTAGGAATAAAATGATTACTATATGTAATATTAATCAGGATGAAGATAACGATAATAAAGTGACTCTTATTTCTGAACTTGTTAGTACTCAAGAGCTTATTTCATTTAATAACCATGTTTATGTACAAAATACAGTTTTTAAACCATTACCTTTTCAACAACTTACTAATTTGGATGAACAAAATAAAGATAATGAGGAGTTAATCGGTGCACTTCTAGCTGAAAAGCTTACAAAGATAATTGAGGATTCAAATCGCAATACTATAGATGCCTTTGAAAACCAAAATAATACTACACAACTTAAAGAAAATGCTGCAAAAACTGCAATATTTACTCAATATAAATTAAATGAATTAAATATTTATGAAGAAAAAATCAAGAAAAATGAAAGTTTATGTGGTGATTTTAATAAAATATTTGATAATTTTAAGCTTTCTAATTTTAATAAAAGTAACATTGATTCTAATTCAATTTATAGAAGTATAGGTGACTCACCAAATCAAATATTACCTTTAAATAAAATAGACACTAATTCAACGTGTAAAATTGATCCTTTACCTTCTAATAATGATTTAACTCATAGCTCTAATTTCTCTGTTAAACCTACTTCTACTCCTTCAACTGAGAATACGGAAAATGATAATGTTTTTGCTTTTACTTTTAAGCATATTACTGATTATAATTCTGCTTCTGATTCTGATTCTGATTCTGATTCTTTGAATAATGGTACTGGTAATAGTGCTTTTACTTCTAGTTCTGGTTCTGATTCTTTGAATAATGGTACTGGTAATAGTGCTTTT
>NZFK01000052.1 GCA_002690645.1 Rickettsiales bacterium | reverse complement strand
TGCGCTAGTGTACCGATTTCATCATTCCTATCAATATATACTTTTTGATTAAAATCTCCTTTTGCTACTTTTTTGGATAGACAACAAAATATTATTCCAATTAAAAATAATATTAATCTTTTAGAAGCTAATTTCTATAAAACATTTAATTTAAAAGATGTAGATGAAAAATATGAATTTGAGGTTTTATATAACTATCTTAAAAGTAAAAACGATTCTAATTTTAAATTAGATGAGATAATTTCTCTTTACAAATATAAATCAAAACTTCCCGAACAGCTTGTTAATAAAGTTGACCATTTTGTTAATAAACAATTAAGGCTTTTTCCAAGGCTTGATCAAATTTGTATGAAATTAAATACATGTATACAAAATCAAGATCAACTTGCCTTTGAATCCACAAAAGAGTTGTTATGTTCTCAAATTAATGCAGTTATAGATTTTAATTCGAAATTTAAAGAAATTTTTAAATCTTATTCTATAAAAGGGTATGATGATTTTTGTGAAAAGATTGAATATTATAGTAAATCTTTGAATAGTTTTAATTTTAATACACCTCTTCAAGAGATAAAGCAGTTGGAAGAATTTAGACTTGAAATTTCTAACTTTATAAAGCAAATTGATGAAAAAACAATTGAAAAAAATCCTGATCTTAATCCAGCACGTCAATTTGATTCAGAAAGAATATCTAAAAGAAAGGGCAGGTCAGAGTCAAAACAATAATTACATTAGTGTTGATGTTGTAAATTATTTTCTTAGAGTAAACCGGAATGTTGAGCCTTTTCCTAAATCGCTTTCTACACTAATTGTCCCGTTATGCATTTCGACTAATTCTTTTACAATGGATAATCCGAGTCCAATTCCTTCATATTGTCTTGTTTTAGAATAGTCAACTTGTCTAAACTTTTCGAAAATAAGGTCATGTTCATTTTTTTGGATTCCAATACCCGTATCTGCTACTTCGAATTCTAAATAGTTTTCTTTTTCTATACAGGTTACTGAGATATATCCTTTTTCTGTAAATTTAATGCTATTAGAAATTAGGTTTATTAAAATTCGTCTTACTTTTGATTCGTCTGCCTGTATATTTAAAGAATCGTCGATATCTTTATTTAATAGATCTAGTTCTTTAGACTTGGTCAATGGCTTCAAACTTGTAATGATACTATTAATTAGTGTTTTAACATTTATTTTTTTGTAAAACATTTTACTATTACCCGCTTGGATTTGTGATAAATCTAATAAATCGTTAATTAATGTTTTTAGGTTTGAGGCTTCTTTGTGTGCTGTATCAAGAAATTGTTTTTTATTGTCAGGTAAGTCGTCTTTATTTGAATGTAATGCTAATTCTATAAAACCTATTACCGATGTTAAAGGAGTTCTTAATTCATGTGATACGGTTCTTAAAAAACCATCTTGTAATTCACCTATTTGCTTTTCTCGCGTTATATCTCGTAATAAATAAACAATACCTATAGATTTATTATCATCGTTTTTTACTTGTGTTGATGTCATTAAATAGTGATAGCGTTCTTTTTGACGCTCTAAACTAAATTCGCTTGTAACTTGTGAGTCTTTTTGGAGTTGGTCGCAATGGTATTGAAATTGTTCATTTTTTAAATGAATTATTAAATTTTTCCCGATCAATTTTGTGAACTCAATATCGAATATGGATTCGGCTTGTTTATTAGCTAAAATTAAATTATTGAATAGATCAGTTACGATTACACCATCTGGTACACAAGTGATTATGGCTTCAGATTGTTCTTTTTGATCTATAATTGTATTAGTTGAATCGTTTAATTGTTCTATCATTGCGTTGAATGACTGCGCTAGTGTACCGATTTCATCATTCCTATCAATATATACTTTTTGATTAAAATCTCCTTTTGCTACTTTTTTGGATACAGTTCCTAAGATTTCGATGGATGTTGTTATTCGCTTAATAATAATAGAGTATATAAAAAATATACTTAATGACATTAGTGCAATGAGGGAAATACAAGCGATAACGATGATTATTAAATTTGTTAAATAGTTTGATGAATCGGTATATATAAATGTATATAAACTTGGAAATTGCGTGGTTGGATTAAATATTATTTTTTGTTGATTACTTTCGATAACATTGTTTTTTAGTCGTTTAATATTTTTTGTTTCAAATGCTTTTATTGCTTGTTTAGTACTCAAATTTTCTTTGTTTTGATTCGAAAAAATAAGTTGGCGTTTATTGTTGCTGTCTATTAACATTAATCCAATATTAAATTGTTTAGGACTTTGAATTGAATTAAGTGCTTTATTTAACGAAAATTCAATATAATAGGTTTCGTCTTTCGTAGCAAATTGTTGGAAAATTGAAATGCTTGTTTGGTTTCCGTTTCGATAGCGTATTAATTCTTGTTTTTTGTCATCGGTACTGATTTGTTTTAATTGATTTAAAATACCGATATCGATTGTCTCGCTATTAAATACATTAAAATGATTTAATTTAGCGTTTCCTATTAAATAGTCTTGTAATTGAGATAATATTTGGTTGTTAGGTTCTATGTTATCAAAGATAATTTTATTTGATTTGAACATATTATTAAGTTCGGATTCAATATTATAAAAGGACTGCTGGACTAATTCTTGTTCTTTCTGATTAAATAGTTTTGATATATATATGACGAAGAACGCAGTAAATAAAATTGTGAAAATGACAGTAAACAGTATAAAGGGGAGAATGATGCGTTTATGTAATTTTTGTTTTGGAGCCATGCTTATCCTGTCTATATGATATAGTTTAGTTTAGCATATGTTTTTTTTGAAATATATTACTTTTACTATGTTGATGATTTGGTTAGNTGGAATAATGTGATTGCGGTTGCTACAGAGACATTAAATGAATCTACTTTTCCTTGCATTGGAATACTTAGCCTGACATCCAATAAATTTGAAATACGCTTTGAAACTCCCTTGTGTTCATTACCTACGACTAATGCGAATGGTTCAGCAACTTGAANAGTATTTAAATTCTTTCCTTCATTTGAATCAGCTCCATAAATCCAATAATTATTTCGTTTTAATTCTTCAATTGCATTGGCTATGTTTGCAACTTCAATTAAATTTAAATAGTATACAGCGCCTGAAGATGCTTTGATAACACCATCATTTAATTGAGCTTGTCTATTTTTTGCAAAAATTATATTTTTAACCCCAAACCCTTCACATGATCGCATAATTGCACCAAAATTGTATGGATCTTCTAAATGATCACATACGAGTACAGGTTCATCATTATTATGTGCTAAAAACTCTTTTAAATTTATTGTTTTTAAAGGAGCCATTTTGGCAATAATTTGTTGGTTTTCTGTTAAACGAAAGCGTTGTTGAAACTCTCTTCTTGATAAAACATTTACTGCAACTTTTTTTTGGCGGGCTAAATTTAATACTCGTTCTGCACTTTGTTCACTTTCTTTACTGATTGCAATGTAATGAATTCCCGCGTTTGCCATTAACGCTTCGTGAATTGAATGCTTGCCTTTAATGAATGTCATTTATTACTTCCGTTAATATATTTAAGCCAGTTAATAACTCTTCTTCACTGCAAGTTAAGGGTGGCATAATTCGTATNACATTATCATTTACCCCACAAGACATTACAATCAATCCTTTAGCGATACAGTTTTTTAAAATAAGACTAATAATATCTTTATTAGGCTCTTTACTTTGTTTATCTTTGACAAATTCAATTCCAAACATGAACCCTTTTCCACGAATATTTCCTACATATTTATGGTCTTCTAATTTTGATCTTAACAAGGAAAAACCTTTCTCACTCATTGGACTTATGTTAGGTAAGATCTCTTCTACGACAGATAAAGTTGCTAATCCAGCTGCGCAGGTTACTGGATTTGCTCCGTAAGTTCCACCATGTGCTCCTGGTGGCCATTTATCCATAATTTCTTTTTTTGCAATACAGGCTGCAAGAGGCATTCCAGATCCAATNCCTTTTGCACTAGTGATAATATCGAAATCAAGTTCATTATGTTGGATNTCAAACCATTTTCCGGTTCGTCCAATACCGCTTTGTATTTCATCAAAAATCATAAAAATNTTTTTCTTTTTGCATATTTCTTCTAGTTTTTTTAGATATTGTTTTGGGGCTGGGAAATAGCCGCCTTCTCCTAATACTGGTTCGATAATAATTGCAGCTACATCTGAGTTTAAAAGTGCTGTATTTTCAAGTTCCTCTAAGTGTTTTTTAAGACTATCTTCAGGATCTTGTTTTCCCCATGGGCAGCGGTAGGTGTTTGGGTATGGAATAAATTGAATATTTTCTAATAATTTTCCGTAACCTTCCCAATATTTATTTTTTGATGANGTTAGTGAAAGAGCGCCATATGTTCGCCCATGAAAACCGCCTTTAAAAGCGACAATATTTTGTTTTTTACTGACATAACGAGCTAATTTGATTGCAGTTTCGACCGCTTCTGAACCACTTTGNTTAAAAAATACTGAGCATTCGTGAGGGGCGAGAATTGAGCANAGTTTTTCTGCAAGTGCTATTGGGGCTTCATAATGACCTGTTGCAATACATGGATGAATTAACGTAGCGGCTTGATCTTGAATTGCTTTTACAATTTTGGGNTGGCAATGGCCNGTAGACGTCACAGCTATTCCTGCTCCAAAATCTAGATATTGTTTATTGTCTACGGTGTATAGATAACTNCCTTTACCATGACTAATTTCTAATTCAAAGAAACGACCTATTACATTTGAAATTACATTCTTTGAACGACTTCTTAAATTTGTTTTCATGCGGCGTATTATAGCATATTTGTGTTTAATCAAGTATCCTGATTTTTATTGCCGTGTGGATGAGCTTTNTGAAAGCTCGAGAATAATGTTTTTTCTGATACATGTGTATATATTTCTGTTGTAGCTACATTACTATGGCCCAATAATTCTTGTACACTTGATAAGTCTGCACCTCCATTAAATAAATCAGTAGCAAAAGAATGGCGTAATGTGTGAGGCGTAATTTTTTTTTCTAGGCCTTGTATACTTGCACAATGTTTAATAATNCGTTGTATCGATCTGATACTTAAACGTTGCCCTTTTTGATTTATTAAAAAGGCGTCATCTGTTTGTGTCGTTTTCCATTTTGAACGGCAATGAGTTAGATAATGTCTAATGTACATGGTAGTAATATCTGCGAATATTACGATTCGTTCTTTATTTCTTTTTCCTAATATNCGTGCTTCATTTTCGCTTAAATTTAGATCATTTAAGTTCATATTGGCCAGTTCTGATACTCTAACTCCTGTTGCATATAAAAATTCACATATCATTCGATCACGTTGCCCTGCTGCTGTGGATGTGTCAATGTTGTCTAAAAATGAAATCATCNCATCTGTTGATAAAAANTCTGGTAATGATTTTGTTAACTTAGGTAGCGTTAGTTGTTGCCAAGGATTTGTTTGAACAACTTTNTTCTCAATTAAATAACTCCAAAACCTTCTTAAACTTGAGATATGTCGATGTATACTAGATCGGCTAAGTTGTTCTTGTTCTAGAAAGTATAAATATTGTCGACATGTTCGTTTTGTTAATGTGGTTGGGTCTTCTTTTGTATTNTTTGTAAANGTTAAAAATTTTAAGAGATCTAATTTGTAACTGGATAATGTTTTTTCTGAATAATGTGCACTATGCTTNGGCTCTTTTATAAAATTAAATATGTGTTGTTCTAACGTCACAATACTATTTAAAAAATGTTANAGGCCCCATTCTTGTTTGTTTTCATCAGTTAATTCAATTTCNTCATCATTTTTTTCGACCCATANGCTACGTTCTTTTGCTTTTCTGGTGTCTACATGGACATAGTTTTCTTCTAAGTTTAATCCAATACCCATAATTTCAGGTATTTCAGTAGCAAGTTTAAATGTTTCTGTTGCTGTAAAATTATCAATTGTTATATCGGCAGCAATGCCAGTTGTGTGATGATTTCGTTTTGCTTTTCCTTTTTTTTCTGCNGNNTCAAGACTTTCATAGCCTTTGATAATATTAATGCGTTGATTTGCTTTNGATCTTATTAATTCTAAAGCGCCTACCAATCCCAATGAGATTTTAAGTTTTCCTGATTCTTTGCACGTAAAATCACGTTTTGAAAAGTGATCAGATAATTTATGTGAAGGTCGTTTTGCTTTTTTCTTTTTTCTCATGCCAATCATTATAACCAATTAGTTATTTTAGGGCTATAGAATGGATANTATTTATATTTNTCTAAGATTNNTTTTACTTTTTTTATGTCTTGCNAAGTAAGCCATTTTGGAGNGCCTTTTTCNTTNGATGCATTTCTTAAAAGATATGAAGGGTGAAATAANGGCATNATTAANAAGTCTGTTGTCATATAATCTACTTTTGCTTTAAAAAATTCTCCTCGNACTTTGGTTATCGCAAGTTTTTCTTCAAGAATTGTTTTTAATGATGGNGCTCCCAATAACAATAAAACTTTGGGNTTAACAAGTTGAATTTGTCTGATTAAATAGGGTTTGCATGCATCGATTTCAGAAGGTAGTGGCGTTCTGTTTTTTGGNGGTCTACATTTTACTGTATTTGCTATAAAGACGTCTTTTTCACGATCTATATTTACAGCTTCTAGAATTTTAGTTAGAAGTTTTCCTGATCGGCCTACAAATGGCTTNCCACTTAAATCTTCTTGTTCNCCTGGNCCTTCTCCAATAATCATTAATTTGCTTGGAATAGGNCCATGCCCAAAAACAACGTTTGTTCGAGTCGGAGCTAAATCACATTTTGTACATGAAAGACAAATTTCTTTCAACTCGTCCTTTTCNATTTCGTCATAAGGNGTTTTTTGGTTTAAGTTGAGCATTTTTTNTTATTCTAGCAGTAAGCTTATATCGAAAGCAGTTACGGAATGTGTTAAACATCCCATTGAAATTCGATCTATAGGTAACGATGTATAAGTGTGGACTGTGTCATGTGTAATGTTACCGGAACATTCAAATTCACCTTTGAATTGATTTTCTTTTGCTTTTTCTACTGCTTTTTCAATTTCATTAATTTGGAAGTTGTCTAATAAAATATAATCAAAATGGGTTAAATCTAATTCATCAAGTTGTTTTAACGTTTCAATTTCAATTTCTGCTTTTAAGCCTGGATTTTTTTCTTTTGCAGTTAATATATAGTTTCTTAATTCTGATAGAGTGTTTTTTTGCTTTAAGGCCGTGAGATGATTTTCTTTTATTAAAATCATATCTGATAAGCCTTCACGATGGTTAAAACCTCCGCCCGCTTTAACTGCTTGTTTTGCAAGTTTTCTAAAGCCAGGTATGGTTTTTCTTGTGTCACATATTTTGATGTTTGGATTATTTAATTTTAATACGGCTTTATTTGTGCTTGTAGCGATGCCTGATAAATGTTGAAGAAAATTTAAAAGGGTACGTTCAAGTAATAAAATATCGTTATAATCGCCTTCGAGAGTAGTGATTAAGTCGTTTTTTTTAATTTTAACACCGTTTTGGAGTGTGTCTTTAGTACTAATAGTATTAAAAATTTTTGTGCATGAATTAATAATATCTTTCCCAAAAAATATACCCTCTTGTTTTGCTATTAATGTTGCTTTAACAGCTCCTTTTGAGATATTTAAAGATTGTGCAGTGATGTCTCCGGTTGGACTGTCTTCTTTAATAGTTGCTGTAATAAATTTTTCTAAATCCATCATGTCTATAGCTTACTGTATAGACTAAATATGATTCAATGTTGAAGATTTTCAGTTTTCTGAAATAATATGTAGTATGACAGTTAAAAAATTATTAGCCTGGGTTGCCGTTTTTTTAGTTTTGTTTTTTGCAATGCCGGAAATTCTAGATACAAACGTTCCATATCGATTGTCTAAACTTTTCAAATCTATAGTTGGAACAGTTTATGATAATCCAAATGAATTGGTTTTACCTCAATTTGAGGAACCTACAAACGAACGTTTTTATGCAGATCACTTTAATGGAGAAAATGGCTATTTTGTTTTAGTTCAACCAAAAATGACGCCCATACATCAAGCTCCAGATACGTCCATGAAATTAGCTGAAAAATTAGCAGGCTCGGCGCGGGTTCGGATTTTATTTAAAAAGGCTGAAAAAGATTATATTGGAGATGAGTTGCGTCATTGGGCTTTTGTTGCCAGTGAAACTGGAAAGGAATTAATTGGTTGGGTTTTTATAGATCAATTAATTTTTCCTAAAGATTTTAAACCAGCAACTAATCTTGATTTTAATGGTTTTAAATACTCTAGAGGCGAATATACTGCTGAGGTTACTCGATTTAAGGATAATCTTTTTAAAATGAATTGGAGAGCGAAAGGTAAAGGCTTATTTTTGAAGGGAACTATGAGTGGTCAATTTTTAGAAGCTAATGATATAATTTGGTCAAAGAAAGATGATCAAGATTATATCTATGACTTTTTCATCAAAAATTCTAATGTTGAACTTGAACAAGAATGGCGTTTTAACAATGATTCAATTACGATGAACATGTTTTTAGTGCCTGAATAACTTGGAGGAAATAATGGATAAAATTAAACAAATTCACGCAAGAGAAGTTTTAGATTCGCGAGCTAACCCTACAGTTGAAGTTGAAATTTGTACTGAAAGTGGTATAGAAGCTAGTGCTATTGTTCCATCTGGGGCATCGACTGGTGTCAGAGAAGCTTTGGAATTAAGAGATAACGATTCTGAGCGATATAATGGTAAAGGTGTTTTAAATGCTGTTGAAAATGTCAAAACAAAAATAAATGATTTGCTTGTTGGGGAAGATGTCACTAATCAAACAGTTTGTGATCAAAAAATGCTTGATTTTGATGGGTCTGACAATAAAGCTAATTTAGGTGCTAATGCGATTCTTGGTGTTTCAATGGCCTTAGCTCAAGCTGCAGCAAAAGTAAAAAATGTCCCGCTTTTTATTTATTTAAACGAGCTCTATGGAAACGACGTTCAACCTACTATGCCTGTTCCGATGATGAATATTCTAAATGGAGGAGCCCATGCAAATAATTCTTTAGATATTCAGGAGTTTATGATTATTCCTCACTCGTCAGCTACTTTTTCAACATCTCTTAGAATGGGTGTGGAAATATTTCATAGCCTTAAAAAGCAACTTGATTCTTTGGGACATAGTATTGCTGTTGGTGATGAAGGTGGTTTTGCGCCATCGCTTAAGTCTAATGATGAAGCTATTGATTTAATTTTAACGTCTATTCAAAAGGCCGGCTATGAACCGGGTAAAGATGTTGGACTTGCCCTTGATGTTGCAGCATCTGAATTATTTGAAAACAATCATTATGCATTTAAAGGTGAAAATAGAAATCGTGATTTAAACCAAATGGTTGCTTATTACGCTGAATTGGTTAACAAATATCCTATCTTATCTATCGAGGATGGTTTGTCAGAAGATGATTGGANAGGCTGGAAAGCTCTTACAACAGAACTTGGAGATAAGGTTCANCTTGTAGGTGATGATTTGTTTGTTACCAATGAAAGACTGTTAANAGANGGGATTGATCAAGGTGTAGCTAANTCTATTTTGATTAANTTNAATCAAATTGGGACAGTNACGGAAACAATGAATACTATTAAATTGGCTCAAGATTCAGGTTTTGGTGTTATTGTTTCTCATCGATCTGGTGAAAGTGAAGATACNTTTATTTCAGATTTAGCTGTTGCTACTGCTGCAGGCCAAATCAAAACAGGGTCTTTATGTAGAACGGATCGGACAGCTAAATATAATCAATTATTAAGGNTAGAAGAAAAATTNCTTGATAAAGCANTTTTTAAAGGTAAAGAAGTTTTTACTTATGCTAAGTAAAACAAAACCTTTTTTATATTTAATTAGTTTTTGTTTTAGTGTATTAATTTTAATTTATAGTTCTTATATTGGAATAAGAAATATTTTTCGTTATAATGTCACAAAGAATGAGTTAAATTTAACTCAGGTTGAATTATTTAATTTACAACAAAAGAACTTTGAACTCAATGAAGCTTTGTCATCACTTGAAAATTCTCAATATTGGGAGTTATTATCGAAACGAAAGCTAGGGTATAAAAAAACAGGGGAGATTGTATATATGTTTGTAAATAACGGAGATGTTAATGACTGAAGAGAATGAAAATAAAACCACAGAGCCTGCTGAAACTACTGAAGAAAAGGAAGTTAAGACCGTTATTTCTTCTGATGCTGATTTAGTCGGAAAAATTGTTGAAGGAGTTATTTCAAATGTTGCCAACTTTGGTGCATTTGTCACTTTAGAGCATGGTGAGTCTGGATTGGTTCATATTTCAGAAATTGCAAATGAATTTATTACTGACATTAATAATTTCGTTAAAGTTGGAGATAAAGTTAAGGTTAAAATTCTTGCACGAAATGGAAAGAATAAACTTGAACTTTCGATNAAACAAGCGAAAGAAAAAGATGTTTCTGAAAAAGTTTTATTTATTCACAAGAAAACTAAAAATTCTAATTTTGAAGATAAATTAAATTCATTTTTGAAAAAATCTGAAGAAAAGCAAGTTGATATTCGACGAAATTTAAAAAATAAGCAAGGTATTTCAAAGAAAAAACGGTAAAATCACTTGTATGAATAAATTTTTTATAGGTGTTCTATTTATTTTATTCACTTCACATATTATTTCAGCACAACAAGGCACACAAAAATTTAAGCAGCCCTTTTTAACTATTCCTAAACTTTATGATGATTATATTTATGGGTTCAATAAAGAAAGTCAATTTTCCTTATANTCAAAACTTGGNGACTTGGTATATTCGTTTAAAGAGAAAANATTTAATACTNCGTTAGAAAAAATTTATTTTAATAAAGTGTTCTTGTTAGATANCAATCTTGTTTTGTCTGTTTTTGATATTAAGACCCAACAGAAATATTATTCAATTGAAGGATATGAAATTGAAAAATTTATTATTTCGTCGTCTAATTTGATTATCCTAACTCAAGATGGGACGATCGTCTGNTTTGATTACNTAACGGGGACATTTAGATGGGAACTTTCAACATTAGCTATTGATAATATAGACTTTTTTGGTCAAAGTGGTTTTATGTTAGCTTCGAAAGATAAGCAACTTTATATTATTTCAACTCAATCTGCTGTAGTCGAAGAAAAAATTTCATTGAATCATAAATTAGATAGTATCTTAACAGCAACTAATTCTTTTGCTGTTATTCAAGCTAAAAACCCGTATTTGTTTGCATTACAGGATTTAAGTTTAAAAAAGTTTAAGGAATTTGATATNAATCAAATTCNACATTGGTATAGAAAAAAGGCTGCTGTTGGCTTTGATGAATCAATCAACTCTTTTTTCTTATATGATTTTTCTTTAGAAGATTATATNTGGTTTTTTCAAGTTGATTANAAATTAGATTATCATTTATTTAACGATACTCATNTNTGTTTGTTTGAGGAAAGNGGAAATGTATATATTGTCTCGTTGTATGATGGTCAAATTGTTGCAGAAGGTACTTATGACTTAGATGAGAGTCCTGAAAATTTTACTTATAAAGATGATCATTGGTATATTATTACAAAATCGAATTTATTTTTATTGGAAAAAAACTATGATCAACAGATTNATATTATAATAGAACAAACTGATGAATAAAAATGTAATTAATTCTAAATATCAAATAAAAGAACTTGTTTTNGAAGATTTAATTTCATTTTGCTACGCAGGTGAAACAGAATANTCAAATTTGCCTATCATTATTTGGAAATATAAAGAAGAATATTTAACTCACGAACTTGTTCATAAATTAATTCAAGTTTCTGAAAGACTTGTTGGGATCAAACATGAAAACTTAATTAGTATGTTAGATTACTACTATGATGGAAAATGTTTTTATACTATTCATGAAGGTATTTCTTCTTTTGTNAGTTTAGAGCAATATTTAAAGTATGAAAAATCATTNGATTTAAGAGTTTTATGGGAGTTTTCAACTAAGGTTTTAAATCTACTTGTAAGCTTAGAGTCTGAAGGATTAATTTGTGGCTGTCTTAATTTATCAAATTTGATTGTTACAGATGGACAGATAAAAATGATCCGTNTAATTATACCTACTGAAATTTTGAAATTGTTTTGGGATGAATTTGTTGTGGTTGAGGATTCTATTTTTATGGCGCCTGAATTTATTGAACATCAACAATTTTCAACGTATTCCGATGTCTATAGTTACGGTATTTTGTTGTATTTATTATTTAGTCAAAAGTGGCCTTTTAAATATGCTATTAAACTTGATCAATTAAAAAAAGAGATTCTTAAAGGGCCAAGNCCATTCGAACCTGTAAGTAAGAAAGTTCCTGCACAGTTAGGTAAAGTCATTTCAGTTTGTCTAAAACTTGATCCTGAAAAACGGTTTAAATCCTTTGTTGATTTAATTAAGGCTTACAAAGGTGATTTGACAATGCCATTTAAAGATAGTGGGGCAGATAACCCTGCCATTGTTCAAGATTTGAAATCATCTTTAGCTGTGAAATTTAGAAAAAAAGTTTCCAAATTAATGACTTTTTTAACTGGATTAGGCTTGGTTTTTGTCTCCTTTCTTGTAATTTATTTTTATTATGTAAGTTATATTACTGCTATTCCTGAAAAAGTTGTTCCTGATGTTGTTGGACTTAATCAAGCTGAAGCCGAATATATCTTAGAAGGGCAATCATTAAACTCGCTTGTTGTNGGAGCACGAATGCATCCTAAATATTCAGAGGGNATGATTATCGAGTCCAAACCTCCNGCAGGAAGAGTGGTTAAATCAAATCGACTTATAAGGTTGTTTGTTTCTAAAGGTTTGGGNCCTGTTCTTGTTCCTAATTTGGTTGGNTTTTCTAAAGAAGAGGCAGCTGAAATTTTGCTTCAAAAAGGATTTAATTTAGAAGTTACAAACGAATNGTANTCAATGCAATATCCTGAAGGTGTCGTTTTAGGTCAAGAACCCGGTTCTAATACTTTTTTAGGACCTTCTGAAAATGTTAAGTTGTCATTAAGTAAGGGCTATCCCATTGAAATGACAGTATCTGATGCGAAAGCAAGTTTTTTTCAAGATAAAGATACNAAAAGACGTGTTATTTTTAAGTTTTTGGTTCTTGATGAAACCATTTCACAGGAATTTGCAATTTATTTTACATTTCAATCACAGCGTCAAAAAATTTATTCTGATTTGTTACCACCAGGTGATGACTTACTTTTAGAATTTGAGTTAGACCAAGGTGGTGAAGTTGAGGTTTACTTTAGCAGTAACTTAATTTTAAAAGAACGTGTTTTAGATACTTATAATGATGAATGATATTAAACCCTTNTCNCCATTTGAAACTCAATTAATGCATCAACTAATCAAANTAGCGACCCCTTTTGTGGGNGCGACTAAGCCTAACCCAGTTGTTGCTGCTGCTGTTTATAAAGATACGACTATTTTGAGTAAAGGTGTTCATCAAAAGGCTGGTGATGACCATGCTGAAGTCATTGCTCTTAGTACAGTCGACGATCCCAGTGGGGCAGCAATTATGATTACTTTAGAGCCTTGCACTCATTTTGGTAAAACCCCACCTTGTGTTGAAGCTATTATTAATGCAGGTATAAAAGACGTTATATTTGCTTCTTATGACCCTAACCCTGTTGTTAAAAATATGAATGCTAAAAAAATTTTAGAAGATGCTGGCATTCGCGTTAGAGTAGGGTTGTGTAAGGAAGAAGTTGAAGCGCTTAACCCCTATTATTATCATTATCATCGAGAAAAAAGGCCTTTTGTTATTTTGAAAGCGGCTACTAGTTTAGATGGAAAAGTTGCTTTGGCGTCTGGTGAAAGTAAATATATTACTTCAGAAGATTCTTTAAAAAAAGTTCATCATTATAGATCTAAAGTAGATGCGATTGTCATTGGCCAAAAAACTGTTTTAATGGATAACGCTTCATTATCGGTTCGCTATGATCAATTACCATCTACTATAAATGCACCTTCCAAAATTATACTTTCTACTGAGCCTACAATTAGTAAAGATCACCCTATTTTTAACACGAATCAAAACGCTGAAATAATTTTAGCTAGTCAGAAAAACGTAGCCCATCACGATTCAGAGATCATTTACTGGGATCTAGCTAAGGGTGCTGGTTTTGACTGGGATAAAATATTAACGGAATCTTATAAAAAAGGGTTTCAATCTATCATGATTGAAGGAGGAACAACACTTTTTTCTTCTGCAATAGAAGCAGGTATTGTTGATCAACTTCTTTTATTTATGGCACCGAAATTGATGGGTGAAGAAGATGCAAAGTCGGTATTTGAATTTTCGTCTATTTCTAGTTTAAAAGAGGTTTATAATTTAAAGAATCTAAGTATTGATAAACTTGGTTCAGATATAATGATTAGCGGTTTTTTTTAGTAAAAAGATATATTGATTGATTTTTAAGTGTGATGTTAAAATTGGTCTCATGATTACAAAAACAGTGTTAACTAATTTAAATTTTCCTAAACTTAATTTGTTAAAAGAAGGTAAAGTAAGGTCTGTATATGATTTGGGTGATCAACTTCTTTTTGTTGCTTCAGATCGTGTTTCAGCTTTTGATGTTATATTGCCTCAAGGTATTCCTCATAAAGGTGAAATTTTGACACGATTGTCAGAATTTTGGTTTAATCAAACAACTGATATTATTGGTAATCATTTTGTAACCTCAGATGTAAACTTATATCCTGAAGTTTGTAAGGAATATGCTGATGATTTAGCAGGTCGGTCAATGCTTGTTAAAAAAGCTGAATTGTTGCCTGTAGAATGTGTTGTTAGAGGTTACATTATCGGATCTGGATGGAAGGACTACCAACAAACTGGTGCGATTTGTGGTATCGAATTGCCTGAAGGTTTAAATTTAGCGGATAAACTTGAACAACCTATTTTTACACCAGCTTTTAAAGCTGAAATGGGTGATCATGACGAGAATATTTCTTTTGAACGAATGATAGAAATTGTTGGTGCTGAAAAAGCTAATTACATGAAAGATATTAGTATGAAAATGTATGAATATGGAAGAGATTTTGCAGCTACGAAAGGCATTATTCTTGCAGATACTAAGTTTGAGTTTGGTTTAGTTGGAGATGATATTATCTTAATTGATGAAGTATTAACACCTGACTCATCACGATATTGGCCAAAAGAAGATTACCAGCCTGGTATTTCGCCGCCAAGTTTTGATAAGCAAATTGTTAGAGATTATCTTGCTGGTTTAACCTGGGATAAAAATCCACCTGCTCCTAACATACCTAACGAAGTGATCGATAGGGTATCGAAAAGGTATCAAGAAGTCTATAATATTCTCCAGTAAATTCATGTTATAATCTGCTATATGTTTAAGTATTTAGTTGTACTAATATTATGTTTGAATTCCTATATTTTTTCAGAAATCTTTTTTGTTGATCCTGTAAAATCTGTTGTCTCTTTTGAAGTAAATCAATTTAAATTTAGTAAGGTGAAAGGTTTTTTTAAGTCTTACACCATTATTATGGATTTTGATAAAGATACTAAAAATGTGAAACGTATTGAATCTAAGATTGATATTAATTCTGTTTATTCAGGGAATAGTATTAGAGATAGACATCTTCGTTCTAGTAAGTTTTTTGATATTTTATTTTTTCCAGATATCCTTTGTATTGTAAAAGTGCCTTTTAATTTGAATAACGGAAAAGTTCCTGCTGATATTAAAATTAAGGATATTGAAAAAAATATTGATATTACGTTTAATTACATCGAATCAACCGAAAATGATGTTGATTACCATATTGTTGACGCTTCTTTTTATCTTAAACGTCATGACTTTAATGTCGATGGGTATCGTTTATTAGTGGATAATGATGTCAAAGTTAATTTAAAACTTTATTTTAGGAGTAGTAATGATTAAATATTTTTTTGTTATTATCTTGGTTATCAGTAGTACCTTTTTCTCGTTTGCTGCCAGTAACTCTTACACTTATTTGAAATCACCTATTGTGATTGAGCCTGGTCAATTTACATTCGGTCTCTTGCATCGCTTTTACGGTGATATGCATTCGACTAAATCACTTGGGATGTATGATGGTGCTAAATTTGGACTGGATGCTACTGTAGCTTTAACAGATAAACGAAAATTTGCTTTTTCATTTGATAGTCAAAATTCTGAAATGACTTTTGGTGTAAGTCAACATCTTTTTGAATACAATCATTTTATTAATGCTTTTCAAGTTGACTATTACCTCTATGATCGACAAAATAGCTACTCTGGATTTATGTTTTTATATTTTTTGCAATATAAAAATCCTAAATATAAATTTACGCCAATCCTAAATTACTACTATAGTAATGATACCGAAATATCTAATATTGCTATCGGAATTGAATATGAAGTACTTGATAATATGACGCTTGAATATGAACATGTGTTTAGTAACGATTCACTTTATGATGATGATACATATGTTTATGGAATTAAATTTGCGACTTTCGGACTAAACTTTGATTTGACTGTCCAGAATTCACGAGAAACAGGGCTTCATCAAGTTCTTAATGGTGTTCAAGATACAGGAAATACATATTTTGGAATTAAAGTAGGGAGATTATTTGATATTGCTAATTTTCGGAGTAAAGGTCAATATAGACAGGACTACGAACGGTTTTTAAGAGAAGCTCAGGATTAGATTCATGCACCGTCTTCTGACGATGCACGACTATGTTTTACGCTATTTGTTTCTCTTCTATCTTTTGCTTTTCTTCTATTCTTTTTCTTTTTTCAAGTAACTGGAAATTATCGCCAATGATTTCTGTAATCCACTTTCTCTCATTATCTTTATCATATTGTCTTACTTGTATCGCACCCCATATCAGTACTGGTGAGCCTTTTGCTAATAATTTAGAACCTACTATAGCTGGTGTTCCGATTAACGTAACTGGAATAAAATCTGTTTCTATCGTTCCATCTTCTTTTCTAAATTTTCTGCTTATTGCTAATGTAAACGTTAATTTGCAAAATGAATCGTTAATTTCTTTGAAATCTGGATCTTTTGTTAACCTCCCCATTAATGTGCAATTATTATAATTAAAGCTCATAAATAACCTCCTATTTATTTTTTGAATTTTTTTCGTAAATCTAAGTTTATTGAGAGCTTGAATTATTTTATTCAATATTGAATAAAAAATCAATAACTATTCTTTTTTGAATTATTTTAATGCTTTGAATACTAAATTGTTAGGCGTTTCAACAAACGTAAACACAAAGTCTTTATATAAGTTTACTTTTTTGATCTGAGATTCTTCAATTGTAGGTACTTCAAATGATAATGGAATTTCTTTACCTGAAAGAGTATCTAGAACGGATATCATTCCCATTTCATTTATAAAAAATAATAGCGTGTCTGTAATAATTGGGCGGTCTTTTATCTCTATAATTTCTTTTTCCCAAACAAGTTTGCCTGATGCT
>NZFK01000051.1 GCA_002690645.1 Rickettsiales bacterium | reverse complement strand
TTTATTTTTGGGTTATTTTTTGGCTGTTTTACCACTTTTTTTAATCTTAAGTGAAAATCAGTCTATTAATTTTACTTATGATTTTTCTTTTTTGTAACTCTAAAAAATAGAACTCTAATCGTATCAAAAATAATATAAGCATAAATCCAAATAAAAAAAGAAAAATCATAAGTAAAATTAATAGACTGATTTTCACTTAAGATTAAAAAAAGTGGTAAAACAGCCAAAAAATAACCCAAAAATAAACTACCTGCCGACCCCATATACAATTTAGCAGGATAAAAATTAAATATTAAAAACGGGATAATACAAACTAATAACAATAAAAAAAACAAACGAATGTTGAAATAAAAAATAATTCTGATTAATCAGAACTAAAATTGCAATTAAAAACAAAATAAAAACACCAATTGCTAATCCATCTAACCCATCTAACAAATTCATTGCATTTGTTATACCTAAAAACCAAAAAACAAATAAAAGTTGTGAAAAAAAAGGCGAGAAATGAAGTCCAAAAAATGAAAAAGAATCTATTACACCTACACAAAAAAACAGTATCAATAATTGAGCACTTAATTTATAAAACCAATTCAATTTAAAAATATCATCACAAACACCCAATATAAAAATTAGTACACCGCCAATATATACAAGTGAAAAAGGCATAAAAAAATTATCTTTTAAAAAAAACAAACTATATAATAAAAATAATCCTACAAATACCAAACCACCATATAAAGGAATTATTTTTTTATGTATCTTCCTATCATTTGGGAAATCCATAAGAGATTTGATTCTTATGAATTTGTATAAAAAAAACATAATTAAAAAAGAAAAAAGAAATGCGGACTGTAATACAATCATCGACTTTTAACTTATTCCTAAAACAAAAACCTTACCCATAAAGTTCCCCAAACATCTCACGCTCAACCATTTCAATTATAATATGAAGAATCATCATATGTACTTCTTGGATACGATCAGACGTTTTACCAGATATAATAAATTCAGTATCTGCCTTACCAGCAAGATCACCACCATCTTTACCCAAAAACAAACATGTATGTAAACCAAGTTTTTTAGCTTCTTCATAAGCATTAATGACATTGTTAGACATCCCACTGGTAGATAGGCCTAGAAAGATATCTCCAGGTTTACCGTAAGCCTCTACCCCACGCGAAAAAACATAATCAAACCCATAATCATTACCAACACACGTAATATGTGAGGCATCTGTCAAAGAGATGACCGGCAACGCTTTTCTATCCTTTCTAAAACGACCTGTAAATTCTTCAGAAAAGTGCATGGCATCGCAAGCACTTCCACCATTTCCACAAATAATAATTTTGTTGCCATTCTGAAAACAACTCACCATCTGCTGTGCAATAACCTCTATTTTCTTTAATTCAGTAGAATTTTCAGAAAATTGTTGTACTAATTGAATACCATCATCTATTGAACGCTTTATTTGATTAATCATAATCGCTCCTTATCATCTTAGACCAAAAAGCCATTACTTTCTTTTAAAACATCAAAATAAGCATCTATACCTTCTTCTAAGGAAGTAAAATGATGATTACAACCCAATAATCTTAATTGATCTATATTGGCCTGAGTAAACGTTTGATATCGACCCTTTAACTCATCAGGAAAAGGGATAAAATTAATTTCAGATCCTTCATAGAAGTTTTTAACATGCACAGCTATGTCATAAAAGCTTCGAGCATTGCCTGTTCCACAATTAAAAATTCCAGATTGTTTAGAAAGATAAAAATAATAATTAACAGCCAAAACATCTTGAATAAAAATAAAATCTCTTAAAAAGTTTTTACTACCCTCAAATAAATTCATTTTATTTGTTTCTATCAATTGATTATAAAAATGGTACGGTACAGAAGCCATTTTCCCTTTATGATTTTCTTGATACCCAAATACATTAAAATATCTTAAACCAAGAATTTGATTAGAAAGTTTTTTATTTTTTAATAATAGCCTAACATAATTATCAAAAGCCAATTTAGAAAAACCGTATACATTAAGTGGATTTTCACAAATTGGATCTTCTCGAAAACCATCATTACCTTTCCCATAAACTGCTGCACTTGATGTATATAAAAAATCAACATTATGTTCACAAGCCCACAATAATAGATTTTTAGAGTATGTATAGTTTGTTTCCATCATAAACTTTCCATTATGCTCTGTTGTATCTGAACATGCACCCTGATGAAAAATAGTTTTAACTTTACCTTTTATATTTGGGAGTTCTTTTATCAATTCATCTTTATCTAAATAATCAACAAAAGATAAAGAATTTAAATTTAAATGTTTTGATCCTGCAGTTAGATCATCAACAACAATAATATCTGTGAAACCTTTTTTATTAAGATCATAAACAATATTACTTCCAATAAAACCTGCGGCTCCTGTAACTATAATCATATCTTTTTATGAATTTTCTTTGTCAAAACTTTTCGACCAATAACGTAAGCATTAAAACCTGCTTGTTCTAACTTTTGCGGATCATAAACATTTCTTAAATCAAAAAAATAAGGTTGTTTCATAACTGACCTAATTTTTTCTAAATCCAACTCACGAAATAAATTCCATTCAGTAACTAAAACTAGAGCGTCTACACCAGCTGCAGCATCATAAGAGTCTTTTGCATAAACAATATCCTTATTTGAAAATTCTTGTAAAAGTTTAACTTCCGGATCAAAAACTCTTAATTTTACTCCTTCATTAAGTAAAGCTTTAATAATTTCGATCGAAGAGGCTGCTCTCACATCATCAGTATTAGGTTTAAAAGCTAAACCTAATAATGATATAGATAATCCTTTTAAAGACCCAAAAACATTTTTCATGTTATAAATTATACGAGTCTTTTGTCTCTGATTAACGTCTTCAACAGCTTTAACAATTTTTAAATCATAATTTAATTCTTTAGATGAATGAATTAATGCTTGAGTATCTTTTGGAAAACAAGATCCCCCATATCCGGGACCTGGATGTAAAAAATAACGACCAATTCTACCATCCATACCCATAATTTTTGAAAGATCTTTAACATCAGACCCAGTTAATTCACATAAATTTGCCATTTCATTAATAAACGAAATTTTCGTAGCTAAAAAAGCATTTGATGCATACTTAGCTAATTCAGCAGTTTGCAAATTTGTTTTTACAATAGGCGTTTCATTTCGATATAACGGATCATACAATTCAGTTAATAAGTTCAAGGCTTTTTCAGAAGAACTCCCCAATACAATCCGATCAGGGTGAAAAAAGTCATAAATTGATGTTCCCTCTCTTAAAAACTCAGGGTTTGATAAAACAGCAATTTGATCATCTGAAAAACCTAACTTATTACGTATATCAAGAACCTTTTGTCCAGTTCCAACAGGTACTGTACTCTTATTTACAATTACTTTGAAGTCGAATGATTTTTTATTTTTCAAAATAGTAAAGATATTTTCAATAACATTCATAACTGCTGACACATCCGCCGAACCGTCTTTTGATTGTGGGGTATCTACTGCAATAAAAATAATTTCGCTATTTAAAATAGCAGTTTCAATATCTTGAGAAAAAGAAAGACGACCAGCTAAAGAGGTTTTTTCTAAACGTTCTGCCAAACCAGGCTCATAAAAAGGGGCTTTATGTTGTTTAAGCAAAGAAAGTTTTTCTTTATCTTTATCAATACAAATAACATTGTTACCTAAATCAGCAAAACATACTCCGGTAATTAAACCAACATATCCTGCACCAATTACTGCTACTTTCAATCAAAACCTCCAAAACAAGACAATATTATCATAAATCAAAAAAAGATGGGACAAAAATTTAGAAAAATACTGGGATAATTATAAAAAATAACTTATAATTACCATCAATGAATACCTTAACAAAACAGAAAATACCTTTATTAGACTTAAACGCACAATATGAAAATATTAAAGAAGAGGTCAAATCAAAACTTTTAGAAATATTTGATAGTAAATGGTTTATTAATGGTCCAGAAGTTGACGCACTAGAAGAAAACATTGCTCGTTATTGTAATGTAAAATATGCGGTTGGAGTATCTTCAGGTTCTGATGCATTAATTGTTGCTTTAATGACATTAAATATTGGTCAAAATGATGAAGTAATAACAACACCTTTTAGTTTTTTTGCTACAGCAGGTTCAATAAGTCGAGTAGGTGCAAAGCCAATATTTTGTGATATTAATCCAGATACATTCAATATTGATCCGGATCAAATCGAATCAAAAATAACATCTAGAACAAAAGCTATAATGCCAGTTCATTTATTTGGTCAATGTGCTGATATGGATAAAATTACAAAGATTGCAAATAAACACAACTTATCAATTATTGAAGACGCTGCACAAGCAATAGGCTCAAGTTACATATCTGAAAATGGTTTAAAAAAGGCAGGTAGTTTTGGAGATATTGGTTGTTTTTCATTTTTTCCTAGTAAAAATTTAGGAGCATGTGGAGACGGTGGTGTTATTACAACAAATAATGAAGAATTATTTCACAAAATTAAATCATTAAGAAATCATGGTGAAGTGAAACGATATCATCATCAATATGTTGGTGGAAACTTTAGATTAGATGCAATTCAAGCTGCAGTTTTAAACATAAAAATAAATCATTTAGATAAGCAGCATGAAGGTAGAAAGAAAAACGCAAATTTTTACAATAAAAATTTATCAGAAGCAACAAATAAACCAATCATTTTTGAAAAATGTAATACAATTTACAACCAATATACATTAAAAGTAAAAAATAGAGACAATTTTCAACAATACTTAAACGATTTTACAATTGGAAATAACATTTATTATCCAATACCTCTTCATCTACAAGAATGTTTTAAATCGTTAAAATATAAAGAGGGCGATTTCCCAAATGCAGAAAAAGCAGCTAAGGAAGTTATTTCACTACCAATTTACTCAGAATTAACAACAGAGCAGTTAGAATACGTATCTCAAGTAGTTAATAATTACTTCAATTAAACAATTTTAGTATTGCTTTAGTTGTATTTTGAAAACTATTAATTTTTTCTTCTAAAATTAATTCTTCAAAATTTAATTTATCAGGATATAAATTCATAATAGTTGTTTTTAATCGTTGATATAATTTATCAGTTAACAAATATTTTTTATTAATTAAATCAATTTCGGTCTGACTTAAATATGCAAACCCTCTTAAACAGGCAGGACCTCCACCATTTTTTATGCTTTCAGATAAATCTGTGTAGCACACAATGAGTTCTTTGGAAAAACGCTGCTCCAAATCACGAATACAAGACTGAATAGTTATATTATCTTTACACAAAGTAGGACAAATTAATAACATTTGATTAGAATTTAAATTAACAAATTGAGAATTAAAAAAATAAGTTTTAACAGCCTGTTGAAGTGTTAATTGATTACTAGGTATTTGATAAATAATTAAAGGTTTAGCAAATAGTTCTTCGTATTGCTTCGAAATAATATCTAAAACGGCATCTTGATTTTCAAAAGCATCCTCATGAATAACTAAGCAGTTACTAGTTCCAAAACAAATAACATCATTATGAAAAACACCCTGCTCAATTGCTTTTGCTGATTGTTGAGCAAATAGAAATTGATTTGATTTTAACTTATGATGTCTTGCAATATATTCAAATGCTTCTTTACTTTGTCTTACAGGAAAATCAATTTTGGGTGTAACAGTAGAAACTTTGCCATATACAAAAATATATAATCCAATTTTAGAATCACCCGATAATCTAATCATATTGGCAGCACCTTCATCTGAAAACGAATTTGGAACAGTGTCATGCAAACTAAAATGAGCACGATTAGGAAATAAATATTTTAAAGTTTTAATCGTATCACTAACTTCCAATTGTCGATGAAAACAAGTGACTAAATTTGCTGGAGTAATATGTACATTATTATCTAACGAATCATTAGAAGATGTAAGCACAAATGAGTTTGCAACCCATGATGCTGAACCAGAAAAAATAGAGCTCAATAACTGCAGATCACTTTTAAATACAGCTTTTAATGCATTCTTAAAATTACCATCAAAGCCCATCTGTCTCAAAATAACCTTATAGTTTCTTAATTGAGGCGGAATAACATATTGATTTAAACCATATTCTCTCAAAAGATTCATTTTTTTTAGAGATTGCAAAGCAGCTTTTTTAGGATATGAAATAAACGATTCATTGGTCATTGAATGCAGATTTCCATATGAAAGCCCTCCAAAATGATATGTGGGGCTCATAATCCGATCAAAAAAAACAGGAAATAAAGGCTCCATAGTATCCCTTTTTTACAATGATTTAACCGAAGCAATAGGATATGAACAATAATTTGCCGCAAAATAAGCACTAGGTCGATAATTACCACTATACCCTACTCCACCAAAAGGTAATTTTGAAGAAGCTCCATTAGTAGGACTATTAAAATTGATAATACCCGCTTTTACTTGTTGAAAAAACAATTTATGTTCTTCGGAATCAGACGAAAACAAACTAGCTGATAAGCCATAATTAGTATTATTTGCTTCTAAGATAGCCTCATTAAAAGAAGAAACATACATTAATTTTAAAAAAGGTCCAAAACATTCATCATCATCTAACTCTTTAACATGACTTACATCTAAAACAGATGGTGATAAGAAGTAGCCATTATCAAAAAGTTTTTTCTGTGGGACGATCTCTTTTGCACCATGATTTAATAAAGAAGAATACTTCTTTACAATATAATCCTGAGATTGTTTATGAATAACTGGACCCATAAACGGTTCATCAATATCAGTGTATGCACCAACTTTTAATGAAAATATCTTTTTTTGTAACTCTGTTTCAAAAGTAACTTTATCTTCACAATCAACAACAATAAGTCGCCGAGCACAAGTACAACGTTGTCCACTTGTAAGAAAAGCAGACTGAACAATTGCATCAAAAACATCTTGATTATATGAATGCTTAGATATTACAAGAGGGTTATTTCCTCCCAATTCCAAAGCTAATAACTTTTCAGGAAAAGATCCTAAATACGTTGAAATTTTCTTTCCTGTTTTATACCCACCCGTAAATAAAACACCATCAATATCTTTATGTTGATAGAGTTGTTCACCAACATTACCATCACCAAGAATTAGCTGAAGAACATATTCAGGCAAACCAGCTTCATACCATAACTTTATACACTTTTTAGCGACTTCAGTTGTATATTCACTTGGTTTAAATAAAACTAAATTACCTGCTAAAATAGCTGGAATAATATGCCCATGTGGAAGATGAGCTGGAAAATTAAAAGGGCCTAAAACAGCCATTAGTCCAATGGGTTTATAAAATAAAGAATACTCTTTTTGGTTAAAATTAAAGTTTTTTTCCTGACAGCATTCTAAAAAAGAATCAATCGAAATATCAACTTTTCCAACTACGGCATTAACTTCTTGTAAGGATTCCCATAATGGTTTTCCAGTCTCCATTGAAATACATGTCGCTATATCGTCTTTATTTTTTTTTAAAAGTGTTTGAAAAGCACGAACAAAACCAATACGCTGTTCAACTGTTGTCTGTTGCCAGACCATTTTATTTTCCAAAGCCTTGTTAATACAAACATCAATTTCAGAATACGCTGTTACATGATGCTCGAAAATTATATCTTCGGTAGCAGGATCAATAGAATGAAATAGATTCATTTATGTTTATCCAATTTTTGATGTGATGGTAATCTTTCTTGGTACCATAAAGAAAACTCTTTTAAAAAAGGTGTTTTAAATAACTTTTTTTGAGTAGATAAGTTCATTTTATAAAAAATAGACTGTCTAGATTTAGGATACAATCGAACATAACTTAACTGATTTCCTTGCTTTAAACATTCTCTAAAGGAAGGTGAATCTAAAATTGCTAATTTAGCATAATCATCTAATTGGGCAATACAAGCTCTAAAATTATTTAGCTTTCCGCTTGAGACCATAAACAATGTTTTTTCATCTAATTTGTCTAAAATATTAAAGTACTTAAACAATTTAATTTGGGAGAACACTCTAACATTATTTAATTTTGCTTTTATTTTAGGTCCTGCATCTAATACATCTACTGACATGGATTTCTTTAACCCCTCAGATTCAAGAATACTCATCGCCAAACGAGAAATATGATGAGCTTTTCCAATTGAATAATTCACATACGGCTCTACTACATCAATAAAAAAAGGTGCTTTAGGTAATAAATCAATTAAAAATGATTTATCAATTTGAGAAAGCTTATCTGCTTCATCAAAACTCATCTTTAAATATGGTTTAATAAGTACATCATAAAATAATGAACGCCCATTAGCATCAATATCACCTCTAATTTCAGCAATAATGGATTGTTTAAAACGTAATTGATGTTGCTTAATAAACAAAAAACGAACAAGCGACAAAAAACGACCAATTCCAGATTTCCTATAGTCAGGATGTAAGAATAAGGTAAGAAGTTCAGATGGACCATTATATTGCTTTTTTAAGGAAAAAATATCATAAGATGAATTTAAATCTAGCTGCTTAGAAGCTGTTTTAACAGTTTTTATATCAAATGTTAAAAAAGGTTGCCCAATACCAACAGAAGCTAAAATTGCACTAACACCAATAACCTTATTCAAAGTAATGTCTTCTAAAACAAATAAGTAATACTCATCACTTACAGAATCTACTTTTTTTGAAAAAGATTTTTCAGAAAGCAAAATTTTATCTTTAAGCAAAGATTTATTTATCGGAAGACTTGTCATTCCTGTTTGAGTAAATTTAGACAAATCATAAATTTGATCTAAATCATTTAGCGAAACTGGCCGAAAAATCAAATTAGAAATCATGTTAAGCAACCTCCTTTTTCAAAACTAAATACGTTCTTTCTATAATTTTTAAAACATTATCAATATCTACAGTCTGAATCCCTCCAATAGGCAAAAGAAAACGAATTTTTTTTCTTTTAGATCCTGCAATAAAAGATATAACACCGTTATCAAATAAATCTTTTATAAAGCGCATTGTTAAATCAGGGTCGCCTTTAAATACTTCAAACGCGATCATTGAGCCAACACCAAAAGGTCCTTCAAAATCTTTAATATCATTCCTACTAAATAAATTTCTTAAACCTCTTGCAAAGTAACCATGTGTTTTTGCAATTTTTCCATTTTTTCCATAATACATTTTAGACTTCAACGCTTTCAAAATAATCTTTGCAGATTCAATTGCTGTTGTTGAAGATGTAAAAGTTTGACTCAACAAACCCTTTTCTGGATTATATTTTTTTGTATATAACGTTGCACAAACTTGAGATAATTTACCTATAGAGACAATATCGACATACTTTTCTAACTTAAACATTTTATAAGCAAAAATAAAAGGTGTTCTTCCAAATGTTTGAATTTCATCTACGTAAACAGGAATATTATGTTTTTTTAATCGCTTCATTAATTCAATAAAAAAAGTTCGACTTCCAACATTAAAGCCACCCTCTCCTTGAATAAGTTCAAATACCATACAACCATATTCATTTGGATAACGATGTAAATAATCTTCTAAGGTTTTCACTGCGACTTCAATACTTTGAGTTTTATTATGAGGGTCAAAAAAAGGAATATAATCAACAGGTACAGATTGAGGTAACCCTTTTCTATAATTTGGATTATCAGTAACTTGTGCCGCCGTGATGGTTCTTCCTGAAAAAGTATGATTAAAAGCTAATATTCGTTTAGCTCCCTGCCTATGATGAAAGGCAATTTTTACTGCATTTTCCCATGCCATTACACCTGATGAAGTTAAAAAAGCATGATCCATTCCAGACAATTCAGTTAACATTTTATATAATTCTACCGATCCAGAATGCTGTTGAAGATTTCCTTGCATAACAGTATCCATTAAAGATGCTTTTATAGAAGCTTTTATAATATCAGGATCAGAATGAGCCCAATGAACACCAATCCCACTAATAAAATCATATTTTATTGAACCATCAGAAAGCTGAACTAAAGAACCTTTCCCCATCCCTGAACTTAAATAAGGATAAAAAAGTTTTTGACCTTTACACTCAGCAATTTTATCCAGATAGTGATTATAATCTAAGCGTTTTTCAGAATCTGAACCTTTTACAGAAACTAAATCATTTTGATACACCATCAGTCTATCAATAAGATTATAAATACTTTCTTTAACAATTTTATCTTTGATAAAATGGTCAAACTGAGTCGTCATTTGAACTCCTACATTTTGGTTATACTATAAATATGCCCATTAAAATGAAATACTAAACATTAGAATTAAGACTTAGAAAAATTTACTTTTATGTGTGAATACTTTATTATTATAATATATATTATGAAAATAACAAAATTACGTAGTAGACTTTTTTTAATAATTTTTATCTCAATATTTTTGATCAATTCAATCCAAATTTTGAGTCAATTACCGTTTGATTCTGATATTAGTGATCTATCAAGTTCTGAACAAACTTCATATAATAATATGGAATCAAAATGGCAGGAAAGAAATATAGAAAGCAAATTAGAAGATGCTTTAGAAACATATGAATCATTATTATTTGAAAATCCTAGTAATAAATTATTATTACAAAAATTAGCATATGGTTATTGGCTAGATGGAAAATTTCATAAAACAAGTACGTCAACAAAATATGAAAGTTGGTATAATTCATTAAATTATTCAATAAATTGTTTAAAACTAAATAACGATTATAGAAGTTCAAATGCAATTTCAGACTTAACTAGTTCAGATTACGTATGCGCTTTGATAAAAGCAACAACTATAAAAGACTTTTTTATTTATTTTGGAGAATTACACTATGCTGATATTGGAGATGATGTACAAAATACAGAATCTTACTCGGATTATTTTGGAAATATTGTCGAACTAAATACAGGTTTTTCAAATGAAAAATTAAACGAAATTGACGAAGACGGATTTCTGACAGCATGGGCTGAATTAAAAAATATGGTAACAGAGGCTAAAGATCTAGTTGAAAGTATTAGTCAATTTAGTGATCTTAATGAAAATAATTTTCATTATATACGTAACCAATTTTTAGGTTCATACTACGCCAAAATGCCAGAGTACTATGGTCAAGATAAACTAAATTCAAAATCGAACTTTGAGCTTGCCTATACAAATGGAAATGAAAATTTAAACAATGCATTAGAATATGCAATAAATTATGGTAGAAGCTATGATGTACAGGTATATGAATCTCTTTTAACAACAATACAAAATGAAAACTTAGATACATTAAATAATGATTTGCTTCCTGAGAACACACTAGTTAAAAATTATGCAGCAACATTAATTGAAAATATTGATACTTCGTATGGCTGTTATGATGATTATGATTGTGATCAGATTATAACAAGCGAAGATTGTGATGATGAAAATAGTTTACTTAATGTCGTATCTGAAAACGTAACAATATCAGCAGAAGAATATTCAAGTTGTGATTTAAATATCATAAAAATCATATTAAATATGAACCCTAATAACACAAATAACAGCTACTCAGAAATATTAAGTCAAGGGACACAATCATGGGAAGATAAAAGACTTATCTCCCTAGAATTAAAAAACTATTCTTTACAAGGTCCTATTCCTGATGAAATTGAATTATTAAATAGTTTAGTTACTCTAAACCTAAGTAATAACAGTATATCTGAAATTCCAGATAGCATTTTTTATATAAGTTCTAGCTTAGAAGATTTAAATTTAAACAACAATCAAATTACAGAGTTTAATGAAAAACTTATTACTTTATCAAGTTTAAAATCACTTCAAATCAATAATAATAATATAAGTTCAGATTTTCCAACTAATCTAAACTTATTACAAGAGTTAACGTATCTAGATTTAAGTTTTAATAATATATCTAATGAACTTCCTCAAAACATATACAGATTAACCAATCTGGAAACATTAAAAGTAAATGATAATAACCTTTCTGGAGATATGCCAGGAATTATAAATAATATGTGGCCGAGTTTAAGAAATCTATATTTACAAAACAATAAACTAACAGGTAATTTACCATTTAATATATTTGATTTGCTATTATTAGAAAATTTAGATTTAAGCTGTAATAGATTAAGAGATTTTTATAATACTTTATCTGAACAAGAATTAATAGAGATCGGAATCCAGGATTGTTGATTAACCTTCTGTTATACTTGCGCTTAAATAATCTTTATTCATTCTAGCTATATTAGAAATACTTATTCCTTTTGGACAAGCAGCTTGACACTGATATTCGTTTGAACAACTTCCAAAACCTTCTTTATCCATTTGATTGACCATATTAATAACACGTTTCTTTCTTTCAGGCTGACCTTGTGGCAATAAAGCTAAATGACTTACCTTAGCTGACACAAACAACATTGCAGAAGCATTAGGACAAGCCGCAACACAAGCACTACAGCCAATACATTGTGCAGCATCAAAAGCCAAATCAGCATTTTTCTTTTCAACAGGAATAGAATTTGCATCTTGAACACTACCAGTTCTTACGGAAATGTACCCACCCGCTTGAATAATTCTATCAAAAGCACTTCGATCAACTACTAAATCTTTTAAGATTGGTAAAGCTTTTGCTCTAAAAGGCTCTAAAACTAGCTCTTCTCCATCTTTAAACGAACGCATGTGCAACTGACATAAAGTATTTTTTTCTACCGGTCCATGAGCTTCACCGTTAACTACGGCACCACATGTTCCACAAATTCCCTCTCTACAATCGTGAGCAAAAGCAATTGGATCTTTACCCGATTTAATTAAATCTTCGTTAACAACATCTAACATTTCTAAAAAAGAAGCATCAGTATCAATTCCATTTGCTTCATAAGACTCAAAGTAACCTTTTTCATGAGAACTTTTCTGTCTCCAAACCTTTAATCTAATGTTTATTTTATTACTCATTACTTATAACTCCTAGTTGAAGGGGTCACAAATTCAAAGTTTAGCTCTTCTTTATGTAAAACTGGTTTTTTCCCTTCACCTTTATATTCCCATGATGAGACATAACTAAACTCTTTATCTTTACGAAGGGCCTCTCCCTCTGGAGTTTGACTTTCTTCGCGAAAGTGACCACCACAAGATTCTGTTCTATCTAAAGCATCTTCGATCATTATTTCCCCAAATTCAAGAAAATCTGCAACTCTTTGCGCTTTTTCAAAAGTTGGATTATAACTATCTGCAGAACCAGGAACAATAACCTCACTCCAAAATTCTTCTCTAATTTTAGGGATTTTTCCTAATGCTTCTTTTAAACCGGTTTCGCTTCTAGACATACCACACTTATCCCACATTAATAAACCTAACTCTCTATGAAATTCATCTACAGTTTTAGAACCTTTTTTATTGCTCAATTTCTTTATCTTCATATCAACATCAGCAATGGCACTTGTGAAAGCATCTTTACTTGCATCAGCATCTAAAGGTGACACATCTGCAAGATAATTTCCTAAAGTATGAGGAATTACAAAATATCCATCAGCTAACCCTTGCATTAATGCACTAGCACCCAAACGATTTGCACCATGATCAGAAAAATTAGCTTCACCTAAGACAAATAAGCCAGGTATATTTGACATCAAATTATAATCAACCCATAAACCACCCATTGTGTAATGAACAGCAGGATAAATCATCATTGGTGTTTTATAAGGATTATCAGCCGTAATGTTCTGATACATATCAAATAGATTTCCATATCTAGCTCTTATGGCATCTTCACCTAATCGTTTAATAGAGTCCTCAAAATCAAGATAAACAGCAAGTTTAGTAGAGCCAACACCTCTACCCTCATCACATACATATTTTGCATTCCTAGAAGCTAAATCACGTGGAACTAAATTTCCAAAACTAGGATATTTTCTCTCCAAATAATAATCTCTTTCGTTTTCAGGTATATCAAGAGGATTACGATCATCACCAACTTTTTTTGGTACCCACACTCGTCCATCATTTCTAAGCGACTCAGACATTAAAGTAAGTTTTGATTGATATTCACCATGAACTGGGATACACGTTGGATGTATTTGAGTAAAACAAGGATTAGAAAATAAAGCACCTTTTCTTGCAGCTTTCCAAGTTGCCGTTACATTAGAAGCCATAGCATTTGTAGATAAATAAAAAACATTTCCATATCCACCAGTACAAAGTAAAACAGCATCTGCAGAGTGTGTTTGCAATTCACCAGTCTTAAGATCACGTGTAACGATCCCTTTAGCTACACCATCAATTAAAACAAGATCCATCATTTCATGATTAGTAACCATTTCAACTCCACCGGCATGAGTTTGTTTCATTAAAGCACTGTAAGCGCCTAATAAAAGTTGCTGACCTGTTTGACCTCTAGCATAAAATGTTCTTGATACTTGAGCACCACCAAACGATCTATTATCGAGTAATCCCCCATATTCTCTTGCAAAAGGAACACCTTGAGCAACACATTGATCAATAATATTTACACTAACTTCAGCTAAACGATAAACATTAGCTTCTCGTGATCTAAAATCCCCACCTTTTATCGTGTCATAAAATAATCTGTAAATACTATCCCCATCGTTTTGGTAATTTTTAGCAGCATTAATACCACCTTGAGCAGCAATACTATGGGCTCTTCTTGGAGTATCATGGAAAGTAAATGCTTTTATGTTATAACCCAATTCAGAAAGCGTAGCTGCTGCAGAAGCACCGGCTAAACCAGTTCCAACAACAATAACATTATATTTTCGTTTATTAGCAGGGTTAACTAATTTCATATCAGACTTATATTTAGTCCATTTATCTCCTAGTTCACCTTTTGGAACTTTGGAATCTAAAACAATTTTTTTATTTTCAGACATTAGATACTCCAGTTGTTATAATGATGAAATAAAACATATATTGGTACTGAGGAAAACCCAACAGCGATAAACAAAGCTACTCCCCATGTAATTTTGTTTATGATAGGCGTATAGACTTCGTGGTAAAATCCAAAAGTCTGAACAACACTTTGCACCCCATGAACCAAATGCATAGCAATAGAAACCATCGCTAATATATACCAAACCGTTCTAACTGGATTCAAAAAAGAGTTGTACACATGTCCATATAAACCAAGGTAATGCCCATCAATTGTAGAATTCAACTCTGTATGAGGGGTAAATGTATAATCGACTAAGTGTAAAATTATATATAAAAAAATTATAACACCAGATAATTTCATAAATTTAGTAAATAAAGAACGTGTTTTTTTATGTAAAGGCTTAGCATATGAAGAACCTCTGGCTTTTATGTTTCCAATGACTAAATAAAAAACTAAACCAAAATGAATAAAAAACATTGTAAGCAAACCAGCTCGAGCAATCCATAACAAACTTCCGCCACCAAGACTTTTAAGTTTGTATGCATAATCGTTCATTGCTTCGGGACCAATAAACATATTAAAATTACCCAAAACATGGGCTATTAAAAATAAAACTAGAGCTATTCCACTGATTGCTATTAATTGCTTTTGACCTATCTTTGAAGTTAAATATGTTATCATGTTAATCCTTTCTACTAATTAACTACATATTATACAGAATCTTATCGATTTAAGCAACAATTAACAATTTATAAAGAACAAAAAGAAACTTCACTTGATACTTATATTATTAAAACGGTATTATTTCAAAAAAATATTCATGCGGAGGAATCGATGACAGCTCAAGAACAAAAAAATATCGTTAGAATCGAAAAAGATACTATGGGTGAAATAAATGTACCAGCAGACAAATATTATGGGGCCCAATCTGCGAGATCTCTTAAAAATTTTGCAATAGGCTCAGAAACATTTACAAGGGCTTTTATTGAAGCTTTTGGAATACTAAAAAAGGCTTGTGCAATAGCAAATAATGATTGTGGGGTATTAGAAAACGAAAAACTCGATTTAATTAAACAAGCAGCTGATGAAGTAATCAGCGGAAAATTAGATGATCATTTCCCTCTTTCAGTATGGCAAACAGGGAGTGGCACCCAAACAAACATGAATTCAAATGAAGTTATTTCAAATCGCGCGATAGAAATAGCAGGTGGCGAGATTGGTTCAAAAAACCCAATACATCCAAATGATGATGTAAATAAATCACAATCATCCAATGATACATTTCCAACAGCTATGCATATTTCAGCAGCTTTAGAAATTAATAGAAAATTAATACCCGCTATAAAACAATTAGCCTCTACATTTGAAAAGAAAGCGAAAGAATTTCAAGATGTTGTTAAAATAGGACGAACTCATTTAATGGATGCAACACCATTAACAATTGGTCAGGAATTTTCAGGTTATGCAACTCAATTAAATAATGGACTAGATAGAATACTTAACAGTCTTCCATATTTATATGAATTAGCAATAGGCGGTACTGCTGTAGGAACAGGGTTAAACACACCAAAAGGCTACGCAGAAAAAGTTGCAGCAGTAATAGCAAAAGAAACAGACTTACCCTTTGTAACAGCTCCAAATAAATTTGAAGCCCTATCTGCACATGACGCTATCGTTGATATTCATGGAGTATTAAAAACAATAGCAGGTGCATTATTTAAGATAGCAAATGATATTCGTTGGTCAGCATCAGGACCTCGCTGTGGAATTGGAGAATTAAATATTCCAGCTAATGAACCAGGATCATCAATAATGCCAGGTAAAGTAAATCCAACACAATCAGAAGCATTAACCATGATTGCAGTTCAAGTAATGGGCAACGATGCAACCATAGGCTTCGCAGGAGCATCTGGAAACTTTCAGCTTAATGTTTATAATCCTGTATTAATACATAATTTATTACAATCTATTACTATTTTGAGCGATGGATGCAATAGTTTCCACGACAATTGTGTTGTAGGAATAGAAATAAATGAAATAAATGTCAAGAAAAATTTAAATAATTCACTCATGTTGGTAACAGCATTAAATACTCACATCGGTTATGATAATGCCGCAAAAATTGCTAAAAAAGCACACGCTGATAACACAAGCTTAAAAGAAGCTGCAATCGAACTAAATCTACTTACTGAAAAAGAATTCGATGAATATGTTGTACCAGAAAAAATGATTGGATAAATAATAATTAACAAAAAAAATACCCCACGACTTAGCGTGGGGTATTTATTTTTATAAGATTAAGAATTATATTTTATTTGATAATTCTTTAACAGCTGAAACAGAACTTTGTAAATCTTTTAATTCATTCTCATTTAATTTAAGTTCAATAATTTCCTGAATCCCATCTTTCCCAAGCTTAACAGGGACACCACAATAAAGATCATTCACCCCATATTGACCTTCTAATAAAGCACAACATGGTAAAATTCTTCCCGAATCAAGTAAAACAGCTTCAACCATAGCAACCGCAGCAGAAGAAGGTGCATAATAAGCACTACCTGTTTTTAAATATTTAACAATTTCTGCACCACCATGGCGTGTTCTATCATTAATCGCTTCTATTTTATCAGCAGGCAACAATTCAGTAATTGAAATACCATTAACCGTAGAAAATTGAGGAACAGGAACCATAGTATCTCCATGACCACCTAAAACCATAGCTCTTACATCTTTAATTGAGCAATCTAACGCTTCTCTAATAAAACAAGCATATCTTGCAGAATCTAAAACACCTGCCATTCCAAAAACACGTTTAGAATCTAGTTTCGATGTTTTCCATGCCAATTGTGTCATAACATCTAAAGGATTAGATACAACGATAATAATTGGATTTTTAGAATATGCTAAAATTTGCTCAGTTACACCACCAACTATTTTAGAATTGATGTCTAACAAATCATCACGNGACATACCAGGTTTTCTCGCAACACCAGCAGTAATCACGACAACATCAGAATTTGCTGTATCTTCGTAATTGTTTGTNCCTACTATTTTTGTATCATANTCTTCNACTGCAGCTGCCTGCATCATATCTAAAGCTTTACCTTGAGGTAATCCATCAACAATATCAATTAGACAAACATCTGCTAACTGCTGTTCAACTATTCTCTGTGCAGCTGTAGCTCCAACATTTCCAGCCCCTACTACTGTAACTTTTGCTTTACTCATAATCCATCACTCCTTATTTATANTTTAAGTTTAATAGAATTCCATTGTAGGTTCAATAATCTNTGCCCATTTTATAACGCCACCATCTAAATTATANAANTTTTGGAANCCAAGATCTTTCATTAAAGATACAACTTTCAAACTTCTATCNCCTTGTTTACAATAAACAACNTATACCCTATTTAAATCAAAATCCTTTAAATGATCTTTAATTTCACTAAATGGAGCTAAAATTGAGCCACCAATATGACATATTTCAAACTCTTCAGGCTCTCTTACATCTAATAAAATAAAATTATCTTGATCNGTGATCATTTTACTTAAATCAAACACATCTACATTTTTAATATTTTTATTTACTTCAACATTTTCCATATTTTTACCCCTANTCTACTTCTATAGANGGATCTATTTTTTCAGACCAATCTATCAACCCACCGATAAGATTATAAACTTTATTAAAACCATTTTTTTTCATAATTTGTGCAGCTTTATAACTTCTACCACCCGATCTACATTGAAGAACGTATTCTTTGTTTTTGTTTAATNNAGCAAATTTCTGTGGTAATTGATCTAATGGAATATGCTTAGCCTGNTTTATATTTGAAAANTTATATTCNTCATCCGTACGAACATCAATCAAAATAAAATCATCATTATCATTAATTTTTTTTGATAAATCAGAAACCGNTATTTCTTTGACATCATCATCCATNTGTCACCTCTTANAAAAGTNTTTGANAACGATAAAATCATAAAAGATATTTAANNAGGTTGCAACAAAAATAAAAATACAAATATACTCTACAAAAAAAATACTTTTAAATNTAAACTATACTTATGGANAAAACATATGGNTTNCCACTTTTTNTAAAATGTATATTTAAATCTTACTTTAATTCAAAAAACAGTGNCGCAAGACTTTCATTTAAACGNTTTATTANAATTACNATNACAATTTTAGCAATTTTCTTAGTTACCTCAATTCANAATATATTTCTATTTATTGACGAAATACTTTTTTTTTCATTTAAAAAAATAAAAATTAANAAACCTTTATTTATTGTAGGAATTCCAAGAAGTGGNACAACTTTTTTACATAGAACGCTTTCTCAAGACAGTGATAAATTTACAACGTTTCAATTATGGGANTTCTTATTAGCACCATCCATCACACAAAAATTATTATTAANAGGTTTTTTTGTTAAAANTAATAAGAAATCATTACTAGGATCATTAATTAATAAGTTACAANATAAAATCACAAAAAANTTAGACAAAATGCACGTTTCTNGACTAGATTCTCCCGAAGAAGATTTCTTATCACTTACTAATATATTCGCAAGTTTTATCCTAGTCACACCATTCCCTCACATCGAAGAAATATGGGATTTAGGTTACTTTGACGAAAAAATAAGCGAAAAAAACAAGTCCAAAATTATGAATTATTATAAAAAATGTTTACAAAGACACTTATTTGTATTCGGAAAAAACAAAAGAATACTTTCAAAAAANCCATCATTTACACCTAAAATTAAAGCACTAAAGTCATATTTTCCAGATTGCTCTATTATTGCTTGCATTAGAGATCCCCTAGAAACAGTCCCTTCACAAATAAGCACAATGATTGAAGCAGGAAAAATATTTAACAACAATAATAGTAACCAATTCTACCAAGAAAAATTTAGCAATTTACTAAAATTTTATTACGAACACATCATAAAAAACATTACTAACGATAACCAAAGTNATTGTATAGTTCCAATGAAAGAACTCCAAGAAAACGTAAAAAAAACAGTCGAATATATATACAAAACAATAAATGAGCCAATGGATAAAAATTTTNCAGCAACATTAGATNATATTTATAACAAATCAAAGAATTATAAAAGCAAACANAANTATAGTTTAAAGCAATTTGGTTTAAACGAAGAAAAAATAAAAAATGAATTTTCAGAAACATATAAACTTTTAAACTTTAATTCGCTTGAAAATAGTACCTATTGTTAATTGTTTTTTTTCTATATAATGACACTGTAATATGAAAAATTTAAAAATTACAATTTTTCTGGATTCAATATTAGAACGTAATGGCGTAGGAAGCTATTACAAAGACCTAATCGAAAATATAAAAAATCGTGTTGGCTCAATAGATCTAATTAACCCNGACAATGAAGAGTTTACACATAATTTTAGACCTGGTTTTCCTGGAGATAACTCACAAAAACTACATTTTCCAAAAGTTTTTACTATTCTAAATTATATTAAACAGCACAAACCAGATGTNATAATATTACCGATGGTAGCTCCATTTTCATGGTTAGGNTTNTTTATAGCTAAAACTCAAAAAATTCCATATTATTTTGTGTTACACAATAATTCNGAAAAACTACTNAGTAAAAACTTGAAAGGATTAATTGGAAATATACTAAAGCATATCTATGTNTCAATAGACAACTTTATGACTAAAGAATCACCAAACATTCTTGCTTTAAATAATACTCAAATAGAAGGGTTAAATATTAAAAACAAGAAAATAAAAATTATAGGAACTACGTTATCAAATAAATTTGTTGATAAACCAATTAAAACTTTAAATAAAAGCACTAAAAATATTTTATATATTGGAAGATTATCTCCTGAAAAAAACATTGATGAAATAGTTGAAACAGCAAAAGAAATTGACCATTTAAATTTCTTTATAGCTGGNGATGGCCCTTTAAAAGATTACATAACCAAAGAAGAAAAAAAGATGCAAAATCTGACATATTTAGGCTGGATAAAAAGAGAAAATATCATTGAAACGATAGACAAAGCAGATATCATAATTTTACCATCTTCATTTGAAACTTTTGGTACAGCCGCATTGGAAGGAATGTCNAGAGGTAAGTTGGTAATAGTCTCTGAAGAAACTGGCATAATAAAATGGCCCAAATTAAAAAATAATTTATTTATTTTAAAAAAGAATGAAAAAATTTCAGAAGTAATTAAAAGTATAGATAGCTTACCAGAAAATATTCAACAAGAAAGATCGTTAAATGCTGCAATTAGTGCAAAGAACCATAATAATACAGCTATAAATACATGGCTAGAATTATTAACTGAAAAAGAACTCACTATTTAAATTCGATGAAAAAAAACATTCTCATTTCTATTCATGATGTAATGCCTTCAAATCTATCAAAAATNAANAACATNATTTATGATTTAAAAAAAAATTANAATATTACTCAATTAACTTTGCTAGTAGTTCCNGGTTTNAAATGGGAAAAAGATCAAATTGCTGAATTAAAATCNTTAAGNANNCAAGGNCATGAATTAGCAGGNCANGGCTGGATACATAAAACAANNAANATAAAAACTATTTACCATAAAGTACACAGTAAATTNATATCACGAGATGTTGCAGAACATCTNTCGATCTCTAAAAAGGAAATAATCAACTTATTAAACAATTGTTTCGATTGGTTTAAAAATGAAAATTTACCTCAACCAACGTTATATGTTCCACCATCATGGGCAATTGGAAAGTTAAAAACAAAAGATTTTAATAAAACAAAATTTCAAATGTTTGAAACATTAAGNGGGNTCTATTTTAAAAATAAATTTCATAANTTACCCTTACTAGGCTACGAAGCAGANACTCTATTTAGAAAATTTATGGTCAAAATAAGCAACAAAATAAATAATGCAACTGCAAGCATATTTAAAATACCAATACGCTTATCTATACATCCTAATGATTTTGAACTATTAATATCAAAAGACTTAATAAAGGACCTAAAATCAAATGCTACTTTTTGGTCTTACGAAAGCTACTTTAACTTAAATAAGAATTAACTAAAATAAGACGAAAGCTTTTTATAGAAACGAGATACAAAAGAGTCATTCTTTTGTTTATTTTTTTTGCTATTGTAAATNAACTGACCAGCAATATCATTACTTTTTAAATAGTTTTTATGTACTTTATCAGTATCTAAAGCATCAATATCACCTTTGTAAGCCCACTTATGTTCTCTATTTCCTCCCAGAATTGGCATAAGCACCTCCAAAATAAATATATTTTTTTTATATTTATACCCAAAAACAAAGATATTTAAACATTAAGAAAATTATATTTTAAGCTAAATAACAAAATCATCTAGTAAGTTATCTAGACTTTTTGATGGTGTATTTTGAACAGAATCAAGCATAATTTTATCATACATTGGCTTTTCTTCACGATAAAATAAACCAAACAATGACGGAACTTTATTACATAATTCAATAGCTTTTACATAGTCTGANGGATCATGTTGGATAATACCCGCATCAGGAGCACCCTTNAAATCACCATTCAAAGCTGTTTCATGTTCTAAAAACTCAACCCAAGAAGAGTCTTTATAATTCCATGCCCCAGGATTAAATTTAGGACATCGTTGAGCAATATGAACAAAAGAAAAACCTTCNTGTTGAAATGCCATATCTAAAGTATCAACAAAATGCTTACCCATCCATTCTGCAGTACTAGCAACAAAAGATGCTCCAAGACCAAGAGCAAAACGAATTGGATTAATAGGATCAAGATAAGACCCTTTTGGTTGTGTTTGAGTAGCAACACCTCTTTGAGTAGTTGGAGATGTTTGATTTTTCGTTAATCCATAAATTTGATTATCAAATAACAAATATACACAATTAAAGTTCTTTTTAATCCCATGCATTAAGTGATTTCCACCAATACTTAAGGAATCTCCATCACCAGAATGAATAAATACTTTTAAATCTGGTTTTGCTAAAGCAATCCCTAAGCTAATAGNAATAGCTCGACCATGTATCGAATGTAACCCATAAGTATTCATGTAATGTGGTATTCTTCCAGAACACCCAATACCAGAAACATTTACTGTTTCTTCAGGCTGAATTTGTCTATTAACCATAAACTTTCTTAAACCAACNAGTATTGTATAATCACCACAACCGGTACACCAACGTGGGTCGTTAGCCTTTAAATCTTTCATTGTAATATTATCTTTCACTGGCACACTACTTTCTGTCATTAGACTAACTCCATTGCTCGATCTACTATAAGATTTGGTTTAAGTGGTCTTCCTGTNGCATCTGTAACTAAACCCACTACATCACAAAGTGTTTCAGCTCTAAGCAATGTACAAAAACCGGTATATTTTAATTCATCCCCNTAAGCAACCTCAACAGTAACAACTTTTTTAAACTTCTTAAATAATTGAGTTAATTCAAGAGACATTGGATAAACCATTTTCAAACAAATACCTGACACTTTTTTTCCTTTAGCTCGTAAAATTTCCACACTTTCTAAAATAGCTCCCCTACTACTNCCCCATCCAACAATTAATAAATCACCTTCATCATCACCCATAAGTTCTGGTAATTTCAAAGCTCTCCTAACATGATGTAATTTTTCATTTCTTACTTTATGAGATCGATGGTTGATCTTAGGAGAATACTCTACATTTCCTTCAGCAGATGTATTAAGTCCAGTTACTCTACGCATTTTTCCTTCTTCTCCAGGNNTAGACTGATTATTTTTAACCATTTCAATNTCATCAGGTAAGCGACCTANCTGAAATTGATTTAATATATCNTCCATAATATCNTCAACATTNTCNAGTTTATTTAATGNTANTTTATCTAAAACNCGATAACTAACNGAAATTAAATAATCACTCATAATAATTACAGGNGTTTTAAGNTTTTCTGTTAAATATCNAGCAACATGNGGNACATAAAAACAATCNTCNACATTACAAACACTTAANACNACTTTAGGNGAATCNCCATGACTTCCNAANGCNGCAGCCAANAANTCAGCTTGNTCAGTNCGAGTNGGNANNCCNGTTGAAGGACCTCCACGTTGTACGTTGATAAGTAAACACGGTATTTCAGACGATANNGATAANCCNAAAAANTCTTGTTTAAGAGATAANCCTGGNCCCGANGTTGCAGTTATNGCAGGNACNCCTGAAAAANAAGAACCTANAACTGTNCCNATNGCNGANATTTCATCTTCAGCTTGATGNAAAATACCACCGTATGCAGGGAAATAACGAGCTANATTATGCATTATTGTAGANGCAGGNGTTATAGGATANCCAGAAAATAANCGTATCCCAGANTCAATAATACCCAAAGATAAAGCNGTATTTCCATCTANAAGTATTTTTTCNTTATCATCNGCTTTNTNNAANTCTANNGNANATCGNGTNNNTGTAATTTTAGGAGCTGCTTCCANACCAATTCTNAATAANTTTATNTTTTTAGCTAATATTGCTTCCGGNAACTTTTTAAANGTTTGTTTNATTAGCGCTTCAACATCATCTTTATTAACTTGAAATATAGCTGATAATATTCCAAGAAAATACATATTTTTNCCATTTCCGTGTAATTCTTTGATTATAAGCTCAGCTTCTTCCTCAATAGAAAAAGGATTATATGTAAGNTTTTCATTAGCACACAAATCTTTAATTTCTTCATAGCCTTCTGGTGTTCTTTTTTCAAAACCAGTTTCTATTAAAATCTCACAATCTGAAGCATATTCTGATTCAGAGAGACGTTTTTTAGCTAAAATATCATGCTCAACGAGTATAAAATTGGTATCTGAACCAATATTAGTTATTTCTTTGTTTGAAATACGAATAACAACACCAGATAATGAGTAAGGNGTACGTTTTGGAGGGCTAATTTCGGCAGGTATAATAGGTTCAATAAAAACATANGCCCCAACCTTAGCAAGTGCCTTAATTAATATATCTCCAGCTTTTTGAGCACCGTTACCAGCATCCATTAAAAGTTCAAAACGAATAGAATTATCAATCATGTTTTACCTCTAAATTAACTAAGACAACATTATAGTTTAAATTAAGAATTATTGAAAGATTAACNAAAAATTAAGTTCTCGAAAAAANAAAAGAAAATGACTATAATTCACATATGACTTCACAATTAATAAAAAGCACTTATTTTNAAAAGCCAGAAGGACCTGTCTTGTTAATCATTTTAGATGGTGTAGGAATAGGTCCCTCATCAGATGAAAATGCAGTCCATAATGCGAAAACCCCATATTTAGATAAAATAATGAAATCACGACTTTACACAACACTAAAAGCCCATGGAACAGCTGTAGGAATGCCTACNGATGCTGATATGGGAAACAGTGAAGTAGGCCACAATGCACTTGGAGCAGGAAGAGTTTTTGAACANGGNTCTTTATTAGTAAAACAAGCGATTGAAAATAAAACACTATTTAAAAGTAAGTCATGGATTAAAGGAATTAACCAAATAAAAAACACAAAAAATTGTCTTCATTTAATAGGTCTTTTAAGCGATGGAAATGTTCANAACCANATTGACTATCAAATAGCCCTTATCAATCAAGCTGTAATCGATGGAATTAAAAAAATAAGACTCCATATATTACTTGATGGCAGAGACGTTGATGCAAGATCAGCTCTAAATTATATAGATAAAATTGAAAAAACAATAACGATGGCGAAGAAAAAAGGTGTAGATATAGAAATTGCATCAGGTGGTGGACGAATGGTGATCACAATGGATAGATATAACGCTGACTGGGAAATGGTGAGAAAGGGCTGGGAAACACATGTTTTAGGAAAAGGATCCTTTTTTAAAAACGCTAAAGATGCTGTAACTGCAGCATATAAAAATGATTCAAAAATTAATGATCAATATATACCACCTTTTGTTATCCAAAAAAACAACCAATCAATTGGTCCAATTGAAGACGGTGATACAGTTTTCTTTACAAATTTTAGAGGAGATCGCGCTATCGAATTATCANAAGCNTTTGAAAAAAAAGAATTTAATAAATTTGATCGAGTACGAGTCCCCAAAGTCTTTTACGCTGGNATGCTTCAATATGATGGAGACCAAAATATTCCAAATAATTACTTAGTTAATCCACCAAAAATCAAAGATAGTATTAGTGAGTATCTTTGTAATGAAAACTTAAAATCGTTTGCNATATCAGAAACTCAAAANTATGGTCATGTGACTTATTTTTGGAATGGAAACAAATCTGGATACATTAACAAACAATTAGAAGATTANATCGAAATACCATCTGATAATTGTCCTTTTAATGAAAAACCTGAAATGAAGGCAANTGAAATAACAAAAAAAAGCATATCACTTTTGGAATCTAAAAAATATGATTTTGCTCGTATAAATTTCCCCAATGGAGATATGGTAGGACACACCGGAGATTATGATGCTACTGTAAAGTCTTTAGAGGTAACAGATAAATGTACTCAAATATTAGTTGAAGCAAATACACGATTAAATGGAATAACAATTATTTTAGCTGATCATGGAAATGCAGATAAAATGTTTTCAATCAAAAACGGATCCAAAATTCCTCAAACTGCACATACATTAAATCCTGTTCCTTGCGCAATCATAAACGCAAACGATAAATTTACCTTANCAAATATTNAAACTCCTGGGTTAGCTAATGTAGCAGCTACGATCTGTAACTTATTAGGATANTCTTCGCCAAGTGATTATGAACCATCTTTATTAAATGAATATTAAGAAGAATTTACTTTTATTTNTACTATTATGGTTAGTATTAAACTCTAAGAATATTTTTGCAACTATACCTNTATATGGACATTGGAATATTAGCTGTGGAATTCATTTATGGGAAAATTATTCAGTCCTTCGTAATTTACAACTGACATCTCTTATCTATTTTCCCAAGAACATTCGATTTAACTCTGTAATAAGGTCTAATAATAGTTTTAATTCGATTGAAAACGTTNCTCCACAATTTGATGAAGGTTATCTACAATGGCAATCATTTAAAAAAAGTAAAAAATTAAATTTTGCTAATAGTTTAAAAATTGGGCAATTACGTTATTTACGTTTTCCAGAACCTGATATTATTTCCATGTTTGATCAAGTACCAGGTACTGANGATCAACTATTTGGAATTCAAACTGCCTATAGAGGTGTTATGCTAAATCAAGAAATTACATACAAAAGTTATGGCANTCATACATCCTTATTACAATGGATTGGGTCAGAACAAAAAGGACTTAACCTAATTGAAGGATACTTATTTTACAGAAAATATTTAAAAATAATAGATATAGAAGCTCGAATTGGCCAGTTAGCAGAAAGAGTTGCNCCCTTAGGAAAAGGNTCTTTAGGTTACAGTTTNTANNTTGGNTTAAAACACTATGATTTAAAAGCTGGTTTATTGTATGANTTTTTAGAAAGTGAAGCTGTTAGAACAGGAATTCTTGTTCAGTTTAACCAAAACCCAATTAACAAATTATTAGGAAAACTAAGAACTGATTACACAAGAAGCCCTGAAGGAATTGGTTTTCAACCTACATTACTCAAAGGAAAAATAGGAATTGTTAAGAAAGTACCCAACAATTATAAAAAAGTAGGTGAAGTCATAACAGAACAAATAATTACCTATTGGCAAAACGGGCAAGGAAGAAATTTTTATGAACATATTTTAGAAAAAAAAGGACAAACTGAAGGAAAAAATCTATTAATAAAAATTGAAGAAAAAGAACAATATCTTAAAATAGAATCATTAGTAAGTCGCCATAATTCATTTAAAAATTGGGATGACTTAGTAGAATGGGAAAAGAAAAGACAAGGACCCGCTCAATTAAATAAAACAGTAATTTATAGTTATTACGAAAAAATCTAAATATTAGGTAACGGAAACTTAATACCCTTCTCAATATTTTCAGACTGAAAAATTGTAATATTTTTATATCGAGACGAAATTAAATCAACAAGTTCATCAACAATAATTTGAGGAACGGATGCACCTGAAGTAATACCTAATTTCTTTTTCCCATTTAACCAATCAAAATTAAACTCTGAAACGTCATCAATAATATAAGAATCTATTCCTAAAGCACTCGATGTCTCTCTAAGTCGATTACTATTGGAACTTTGAGGGGAACCACAAACAACAATGATATCACAAACACTTGTAATTTCTTTGACAGAATTCTGCCTATTTGTCGTAGCAAAGCAAATATCAGCTTTAGGAGGTCCTTGAGTATCAGGATACTTTTCTTTAAGAGCTTGAATAATAAGCTGCGTATCATCAACTGATAATGTTGTTTGTGTAATATATCCAATAGGAAATAATGGATCTAAATCTAACTTATGAACGTCATCAACATCTTCTACAATAAATAATAAATTTTGATCAACGTAACCAGAAGTACCAATCAGTTCCTGATGACCTTTATGACCAATCAAGACAGTTTGAACGCCCATTTCAGAAAATCGTACAGCTTGCCGATGGATTTTACTAACAAGTGGACACGTAGCATCGATAATTTTGAGGCCTCTTTTTTGTGCCTTTACATATTCTAAAGGTGCCGTACCATGAGCACTAAAAATAACAGTATTATTTTCAGGAACATCATCTAAATTTTCGATAAATATTACACCCTTTGATTCAAATTCAGAAATAACACGCGTATTATGAACAATATGATGTCTTACATATAATGGAGCACCATATTTTTCTAAACCACGATCAACAACTTCAATTGCACTAGCAACACCAGCGCAAAAACCTTGTGTAGAAGCTAAATGTATTTCAGTTAAACCATCTGACTTATCTTTTATATCATTCATAAGTCTAAGTATATCAGAATATTAATAATTGTTCAGGGTATACCGCACTACAAGAAAATAGAAATTAAAATTAACGGCGGATAAATTAATGATAACCTTAAAACAATACGTGCATTATTATCTGAAGGAGTTAAATAAAATAATAAAGAATAATAAAAAAAGATAACACCAGCAATCAGCATAATGACAAAGTAAATTAAACTAAACAAATTAAAATAATATGGAATTAATGTCACAATAACAAATAAAACTGTAGATATTAATGTCACAAGTGATGTTAGCTTCCCATCTTTATCATGTTCCGAAATCATTTTAATATTTGCTTTTTTATAGGCATCCTTTTGTATCCATGCAATAGAAAAAAAATGTGGTAATTGCCATAAAAAGAAAATTAAAAACAACAAAATAATCAATAAAGAAACATCATTAGAAAACGCATACCAACCACATAAAACTGGCATAGCGCCGGGGATAGCACCTACAAAGGTATTAATCCATGATATTTTTTTTAGAGGAGTATAAAAAAAATCATATGAAACTAAAATAAAGAAACTCAAAAAAAACACCATAGAATTAACTTTAAAATACAAAATCAAAGAACCTAGAATCGCAAACAATAAAGAAATAAAAATAACAACAGAAAAATTAAATCGCTCAGAAACTAAAGGCCTATTTTTAGTTCTAGGCATCATTACATCAGTATTAACCTCGATGGCATGGTTAAATGATGCTGCCGCTGAAAATATTAAAGTTGTACCAAGTAATAGAAAAATAATTTGTTGAAAAAAGAATTGATCATAAACAGGGTTAGTCAAAAAAGCGCCAATTAAAACAGTTAATAAAGAAAAAAATAAAATCTTAAATTTAACTAAATCTAATGCATCATTAATAAATTGCTTTACATCAAAATTTTTACGTTCCATCATAAGAATTAGCTCGAATTACCTTATCTAAATCTGTAGAAGATGTATTTTTTTCTAACTTCAAAAAAGACCTTGTATCAGATTCCGTTGACATATATTTATTTAAAAGACTTTGAAGTTTTTTAATTTCTAAATTAGATTTAACTAAATCAGCAGTTTTAAGATTAAGATCTTTTTCAATGGAAGCTGTCATTTGTTTTGAACGTAATAAATCCATTTCATATTTTTTTCTGTATGATTCTAATAAATTTTGGTATCTATCTTCCGATTCAAACAAGCTCGATTTACGAACATTATCAGATAGATTTTCATTTTCAACTTTTAACTTACTAAAATCAGATTTAAGAGAATAAATATCCTTATTTAATTTTTCAATAATATCATCTTTATGAGAAATATTTTTTGCTAAATTACTTTTTAACGTTTCAATTTCTATTTCCTGCGCATTAATTTCCTTTTCATATTTTTCTTTTTCAAAAGATAAAAGATGATCAAATTCACGTTTTATTTCAGATCTTTTTTCATTTTCTAAGATTGACTTATTATTATTGAACTGAGTTTCCATATAAACTTGTTTTTCTTTAAATTCATTCAACATATTGTCTCGTTCTTGATTCATATTTTGAATCAACTCTTCTTCTTTTTGTTTTAAGTCTTTATCATGCATTTCACGCATTGCAATGAGTTGTTCACGTAAATTATGTTTAACGGATACTTCATGAGCTTTCAAATCATCTTCTAATAAAACTTTTTTATAATCGTATAATAAATTTGACTCATAACTTAACATAGTCGATTCCTCGAACAATAACTGTTTTTCATTAATATCATTAGTAAGCTCATTAAGCTGATTATTAAAATCATCATATTGTTTCACATAATCAATTTGAATTTGATCTATATCAGTTTGAATCAAATCTCTTTTTTCATTAAACTCCAAATGCAAATTATCATAATAAGATTTAAGTTTTGTATAATTATAATTTAATAGTTCTTGTTCCTCTTGAAGTTGTAATGAAATGATATTTTTCTCTTCAAAAAAAATCATTTTTTGATTCTGTAATGAATTTAACTGCTCGTTTTTATCTGTTTCCCAAAACAACTTTCTCTTTTTCATCTGACCTTCAAATAATGTGATATCAGATTCAAGTAGCGACTTTTGTTCATCAAATGAAACTTTTAATTTATCTAATGAATCTTCGTATTGTTTATTTTCACGATTAAGATTCACATCTAAAGAATTTTTTAAATTATTGTAATCCTGTGTAAGAGCTAATTTTTTTTCTTCAAATTCATTTGTTAATGTTTGAGATTTCTCATTTAAAAAACGAATAACATTATTTAAATTAACTACATTAACTTTAAACTTGTAAAGCTTTTCAAGTTCCTGTTTCTCTTCAAGAATTTTTTTATCAATAGAATCAAGTTCATGTCGCTTAGCAGAAAAAGCTCTTTCCAGTTGATCTAAAGAACGACCAAAGTCGCTTTTCCAAGTAGAAATAGTATTAACATGTTTTTCGATGGGGCTAGAGAAATTTGATTGTTCTTTATGTTTTAATTCGGAATCAAAAATAGTTAAATCGCGTTCTTTTTTTAAACGTTCATTATATTCTGATATATGTTTATCTGTCATCTTAGAATCGTTATTACCAGAATTTGGACTCATTAAACCCTCTCAATTGATATTAAAGATATTATAACTAATGATGTAAATATATATCCAGAACAATTAATGAGAATTTTGCATTGAGTCATTATGATGATCATTTTTTTCATTGTGATCAGCATCATTATCATGATGATCATCACCGTGATGTGAAGAATAATGGTCAACTACTTTAACAGGACTTTCAATATCAAAATAACTACCTTCATTAGAATAAACATCATCTCTAGTAGCAACATCAATAAGTAAAAAACCAACAAACAATGCAAAAAAAGTAGCACTTCCAATCACTATAACCCTATTGAAGGATTCATCCCAATATAAACCCATAAAAACACACAAAACAATTGTAGCTTTTACTACAGCAATACCAAGAGCGATTAATGTATTAAATGAACCAAAATCAACAAGCGCAACTCCAACAGTTACAACCGTTAATACAAGTAAAGATACTAATGTAGCAATATAATATTTTACAGGAACAATAAAGTGATCATCATGAGAATCTGACATAGCTATACTCCTACTCGATTAAATATAATAATGGAAATAAAAAAATCCAAACTAAATCAACTAAATGCCAATATAAACCAACATTTTCCAATTCAGTAAAGTAGCCAGAATAAAAATGACCTTTATTATTTTTAATAATCAGCCAAATCAGCAATCCCATTCCAACTAAAACATGCAAACCATGCAAACCAGTCATTGTAAAATAAATACCAAAAAAGATATGCATACTATCAAACAGACCTTCACCAGTAAACCAAATAGATGGTAGATAACCGTGTTGAATTTTTTCAGTATATTCAATTGTCTTAACAACCATAAATATTCCAGCACAAATTAAGGTTAAAATAAGAAATAAAGAAGTAGCTTTCTTTTTGTTTACCTGAGCACTTCGAACAGCCATTACCATTGTAAAACTACTGATCAATAAAACTACTGTATTTAAAAATCCTAATTCCCATGAAAGATGTGTATTAGCATCTAAAAACATTTCTGGATGTAAAAAGCGGTAAACAGCATATGCTACAAATAAAGCGCTAAAAAAAAGAATTTCCTGACCTAAAAATAACCACATTCCTAATTTTGCAGAAGTAAATTCCTGATTTGGAGTATCAAAATGATGTTCTACATGATGTTCTACAAATTCAGCNTTAACTTTACTCATCTATTTTTTAACTCCCGCATAATTATAAGGATCACTTGTTATAGTAGGAATATCATGAAAATTATGTGCAGTAGGAGGAGANTCTATCTGCCATTCCAATGAAACGCTTCCCCATGGATTTTCAGAAGCATCTTCACCCTTAATTAAAGAGTGTATTAGGTAATAAAGAATCATAAAGAAACCAACAGCTAAAATCCAACTACCAAACGTAGAAATCATATGCATAGGTTGAAACTCTGGCAAATAAGAATAATATCTTCTAGGCATTCCTTTAGCACCTAAAATAAATTGAATAAGAAATACGGCGTTAAAACCAAAGAACACTAAGTAAAAAGCAATATTTGCCAATGTCTCATTGTATAGCTTACCAAACATTTTAGGCCACCAATAATGTAACCCGGCTAAAAATGCCATCACTGTACCACCCATCATTACATANTGAAAATGAGCAACAACAAAATATGTATCATGTAAATGAACATCTACAGATAAAGCACCTAAAACAATTCCCGTAAATCCACCCATTGTAAAAAGAAAAATAAAAGAAATAAAATATAAAAAAGGAGACTTTAAATCTATACTTCCACCATACATGGTAGCAATCCAATTAAAAACTTTTATACCTGAGGGTATACCAACCAAAAAGGTAAGAAAAGAAAATAATGCTGTTGCATAGTGTGATTGTCCACTTACAAATAAATGATGTCCCCAAACTAAAAAAGCTATAATTGCNATTGCAATACTAGAATAAGCCATAATCTTATATCCAAAAATAGCTCTTTTACAAAACGTTGTNGCAATTTCAGAAATAACACCCATAGCAGGTAATATCATAATATAAACAGCAGGATGTGAATAAAACCAAAAGAAATGTTGAAATAATACAGGATCTCCACCAAGACTTGGGTCAAAAATTCCAAGACCAATGGTTCTTTCTAATGCAAGTAACAATAAAGTTATTGCAAGAACTGGAGTAGCTAAAACTTGTATAATTGCAGTTGCATACAATGTCCAAATAAATAATGGTAATCTAAACCAAGTTAAACCTGGCGCACGCATTTTATGAGTAGTAACAATAAAATTTATACCAGTTAANATAGANGAAAACCCTAAAATAAATACACCCGTTATCATCCANATTACTGATGTATCAGTAGTTGAAGANTAAGGAGTATAAAAAGTCCATCCCGTATCTACACTTCCAAGTAATATTGAAACAAAACAAAAAATAGCACCAACAACATAAATCCATAAACTAGCCAGATTTAATTTAGGGAAAGCTACATCTTTTGCTCCAAGCATAATAGGNAGAAAAAAATTACCTAAAGAAGCCGGTATAGAAGGNACAATAAATAAAAAAACCATTACTGCACCATGTAGTGTAAAAACCTGATTATATTCTCTGGCAGTAAATAATATTTTTTCAGGCGACATCAGCTCTATTCTTAAAGCTAAAGCAAGTAAACCACCAATAAGAAATGAAAATAATATGAAAGCCAAATACATAATACCAATTCGCTTATGATCAACGGTGAAAATCCAAGATAAGATACCAGACTTATTATTAATGTAATTTTTTTTCATATCACTCATCCTATTTTAATGTTTTTATGTATTCTATTAAAGCATTAAGTTCACGATCATCTAATTGGCCAGCGTAAGAAGCCATTACGTTAGGATAGCCACTAACAATTTTCTTAGCAGGATAAACAATTGATTCACGAATATAATTATCATCAGCGGCAACTGATGTACCATCCGTNAAGTTACGTGTTTTTCCATATAATCCTAACCATGAAGGNCCCACCATTTCAGATCCATCAACAGAATGACATCCAAAACANCCNTGTTTTTTATATAATTTTTCACCNAGNAAGTCTAACGGCAAGTCATCACCCATAGCCAACTCTTCAATTTTATCTCNATAATCCGTNCGTGATAAAACATGNAGATTAGCAAGCATACTTGAATGGGCATCTCCACAATATTCAGTACAGAAAATTTGAAATTGACCTTGTTTAGTTGCCTCAAACCAAAGATTAGAATATCTATTTGGTTGAACATCTTTTTTAACTCGAAAGTTAGGAATAAAAAANCTATGTAAAACATCTTCTGATGACATAACTAATTTTACAGGCTGCCCTACTGGAACGAAAAGATCAGTCGTAGACTCNGCTCCTGAATCAGGATAATAAAAACTCCAATACCATTTTTTTCCTGTNACTCTTATCTCAACAGCNTTATCAGGAGCNACNACAAGTTTTAAATAGTCCGTAAATCCCCAATAAAATATAATCATTACAATAATAAGTGGAATGATAGTCCATGTAGCTTCTAACAAATTATTATGAGTAAGCTGCTTTTTTGCAACAGGATTATCTTTCGTTTTTTTATATTTAAAAATAAAAACAAAAGTAGCAATAAAAATTAAAGACGCAATCAAAATAGAAATNAGAAANGTAAAATAAAATAAATTATCTACGTTTTGAGAGATAGTAGAATAACTACCTGGTAAATATAAACTNCCTTTTTCAACTAANGATTCATTACTCATAATATTAATTAACCTTTTTAACTTTATAATTTGATAAATTATATAAAAAAATCCCTAAAAACAAAAGAGTAAATACACCAGCTACTCTCATTAAGATCAAAGATTCAAGAACATACCCTCGTTCATCAGGGTCATAATTATANCAATATAACAAAACTGATTCAAAATTTGAGACAAATTTATTATCTAATGCCTCTAAAATAGATAACTTCAAATCAAATGGTCGAAAGATCATCCCATGTAAATAGCGTGAAATTTTACCCTCTTTAGTTAAAATAATNAGCGCTGATCCATGAGCATACTCTTCAATTTTTTTATTAAAATAAAAGTTAAAACCAGCACTTTGAGTAAANGTTTGTATTGTTTCATCAGACGCTGTTAAAAAATGCCAATTTAACTNATCTTTNTGTTTAAGTTTNGTATAATGTCTATCTTTAAANNCTTTAGCNTTTGCAACAGTATCTCNATTATCAAAACTAATAGAAACTATATTAAAATCTTCTAAAAGNGATTTATCAACACCATTTACTCCAGTAACAACGCCATCAACAAGAAAATGACATAATCTTGGACATGTATAGTAAACAAAATTTAATAATATGGGTTTNTCATCTAACAAATCGCGAAAAGTAATTTGTTNTCCATCNGAATTCAANAAAATTGCATCTAAATCAACTTGACTTTCAATCNTCTCATCAATTTTAGCTATTTTAAATTCTTCAGGTAATAATTCTTTAGAATAAACAGAACTATTTATAGAAATNACAAATAAAAAAGTTAANAAAAACTTAATTATANTCTTTAACAATTTGGTCTTTAGCAATATCAATTGGAACATGAACCTTACCAACTTTTTTATCGATCCATTTTAATGATTTNAGCTCATTATTTGCATTATCTTCAATTTCAGTAATGTAAGGATGACGACTAGCATTATCTTGTANTTGNTTTTGAGAAATTGACAATAANGATCGATACATATAATAACTACCAATAAAAATAATAATTAACAATAAAATAGTAACAACAATTGAANCAATAACAGCAAGACTATTTGCCTTAGTTGTATCATGATTAATTTTATATTTAGCCATATTTTCTCCTAAAANTTTTCAAAATTTAAAGCCTCTGACAATCGAGGNTCTTTTATAGGAATAAGCGAATGTTTTTTTAATCTATTAAAAAAGAANGCAAANAATATACAACCAATAGCAAAAAAAGGTGCAATATCAAAAAAGGAAATTGAAAATCCNCCTTTATAAAAATTNGGCATAATAATCCAAAACAAATCAATAAAATGCATTACAACTAACCATATTGCAAAAAACATATGTAANGCNAANTTACGTTTAACATGCCTCGACATAAAAAATAAAAATGGAATCCCAAAATGACCNACAGATAAGATNATTGCTATTGTATTCCAACTACCTGCAAAATGATCAGCAAAAAATAAAACTTCTTCAGGAATATTAGCATACCAAATCAAGAANAACTGTGAAAAAGCAATATAACTCCAAAATATATTAAANCCATAAATTAACTTACCTAAATCATGATAATGTTCAATATTTACTATGTCAGTTAATAAATTATTAGCACGAAGAAAAAGAAAAACTAAACTAATAAAGCAATATGCAACTAATACAGCACCAGCAAAAATATAAACACCAAANATAGTTGAGTACCAATGTGGTGTTAAACTCATAATATAATCAATTCCAGCAAATGAAATCGTNAATCCAAATATAATTAAAGAGTAAGTTGAACGTTTTTGTAAATCAAATGTATTAGCCTCATCACCTGTTTCATCTTGAGAAACAGATTTATTAAAAAAATGTGAAGCNATCCAATTCCATAATAAAAAATAAATGATTACACGAAAAACAAAGAAAACAGGATTAAGGTATGGAGCTTTTATAGCTANGAGGTGATCATGCAANGCAGCACCATCATGAGCCCAATGNTATAATTCTTCTAAACCAAATAAAATAGGAATAGAAAACAAAGCCATTAAACCAATATTTTTCATAAACCCTTCTGGGACACGTCTTATAACAACACTCCANCCTGTACGTGTAACATGATGAATTAAAACAATAAACATNCCNCCTAAAGAAAGAGTAAGAAAAAAACTAAAAGATGTTAAATAAGAATAAAAGAAATGATGTTTATCCATAAAGTATGANAAAAAAGAAATNATAGAAAAAAGTATCCCTACACCAAATAAAATTTTAATATAATCATCAAATTTCTTTGTTAGCTTTAGGTTACTCGTTGTATTTAATGTTTTTTTAATCATACTTACTCCAATATTTCATTTCTTAATTCAGAAGGAACATCTTTTATAGTAGAAAGTCGTGTTTTCTGTAAGGCTCTAACGTAACTAACNATAGCCCATCTATCTGATGCACTTAACTGCTGTTTGTATCCAGGCATAGAACGAATACCATTTTTGACTATATCATACAGTTCCCCATCAGTATAATTAACTATTCTTTCGTCCCAATATGCAGCAGGTCTTATCCATCCACGCTGAGTGACAGGAGCAATTCCAGAACCATCAAGACCATGACAAGGTGTACAATAAATGTTATATCTATCCTGACCTCTTTCAACAAATTGATGNGANACTTCTAATGGGATTTTTTGTACCCANGCNCCAGCCTTAGTTTTTCCAATATAAACCTCNGNATCCTTCTTTNAGATATTGTTCACGTTCTTCTGGGGTCACAAAAGANTCNTCATTNCCCCAAGGAACAACNTTAGCTGGTCTNTCTANCGAATCNGATTGAGGTGTATTTTTNGGTTGAAAATCCAANTTNGGATTTAAATGTATTGGTGGTTTTTTNGATCTCCATCCAGTACANGANACCATAAATANACANAGAGTAATTATTAACAAATTNANTAATATCTTTTTCATTANTCNTCTATAACCTCCACATTTATAGCNCCAATTGAATTAAAAAANGNTGAAACTTTNTCTTTATCATANTTTTTNTCNGTAGCTTCTATNGCNANAAANAANTTATCNGTAGTNACNCCACTAAATAAATCACTTTTTAAAAGTGGATGATATAACCTTGGAAGNCGNTTAAGTGTAAACATNCCAAAAACAGCNGAAAAAGCCGCAACAAGAACCATTAATTCAAAAGCTACTGGCACAGCTGCNGGATAAGCAAAAAACTCTTTACCNGATAANATATAAGGATANTCAACTGCCATCCACCATTGCATTGTTAAAGCACCAATTAATCCAATCGATCCNCCGCCNGCTACAATCCAACCCAAAATNGATTCNTTTAATCCCATAGCCTTATCCATCCCATGNATCGGAAAGGGAGANTAGGTATCAAAAGCAACATATCCATTTTTTTTGGTTTCTTTTGCAGCTTCGTATAATGCNGCTGGAGATTNAAACTCAGCTAATACACCAAATTCTTCAGCCATATTAGTGATCTCCTCCTTTATGAGGATCAGCATCAGGCATCCCCATTTTAACTTCTGCAATTGCAATCATTGGTAAAAATCTTAAGAAAAGNAAAAATAAAGTAAAAAACAATCCAAATGTNCCAAGNAAAGTACAAATATCAACCCAAGTTGGTTTAAAATAATCCCANGAAGAAGGAAGAAAATCTCTATGNAGTGACGTNACNGTNATAACAAANCNTTCAAACCACATNCCAATATTTACAAATATACTGATAATAAACATCACAGGTATGCTGCGTCTAAACTGCTTAAACCAAAAAAACTGTGGNGAAATNACATTACAAGAAATCATAATCCAGTATGCCCAAGCATATGGACCTGAAGCTCTATTAATAAAAGCAAAAGATTCATATTCATTNCCAGAATACCATGCCATAAANAATTCCATTCCATAAGCATATCCAACAAGCATTCCTGTACATAAAATAATTTTATTCATGTTTTCCAAGTGATGCATTCTAATTAAACTTTTCATATTAAAAACTTGTCTNGCAATTACCATTAANCTAACAACCATTGCAAAACCAGAAAAAATAGCTCCNGCAACAAAATATGGAGGGAAAATAGTAGTATGCCAACCAGGTAATTGTGAAACAGCGAAATCAAAACTAACAATCGAATGAACAGATAAAACTAAAGGCGTTGCTAANGCAGCTAAAATTAAATAAGCTCTTTCATAATGCTGCCAATGTCTATTNGCACCTCTCCANCCCATCGCTAAAGCACCATATATAAACTGTTTTATTTTACTTTTTGTTGTATCTCTAACAGTTGCAAGATCAGGAACTAACCCAACAAACCAAAACATTAATGAAACAGTAAAATAAGTAGAAACAGCAAATACATCCCACAGTAAAGGGCTTTTAAAATTGGGCCACATACCCATAGAATTAGGAATTGGAAAAACCCAATATAATAACCATTGTCTACCAACATGAACACCAGGAAAAATCAAAGCACAAATAACGGCAAAAATGGTCATAGCCTCAGCAAATCTATTAATAGCCGTTCTCCATTTTTGTCGAAATAAAAATAAAACAGCAGAAATTAGAGTTCCAGCGTGACCAATACCAACCCAAAATACAAAATTAACAATAGCATAACCCCATCCTACAGGGTTATTTAGCCCCCAAATACCTGTACCTTCCCAAAATANATAGCCTAACAAACCAAGTAACAATAGTAATAATGAATTTGAAATAAAAAAGAGAATTAAACCCCAGGTCGGAAGCTTCATCTCCAAAGGATCTAAAACTTTTTTAGTAACAGATTTAAAAGTTTCGCCAGGGCGAACATGGTCAGGACGTTTTATTCCTTCAACAGCCATTAATGCTTCAGTGTCCATGATGCGCTGTCTCCTTCTTTTTAGAATGATTTGGATCTAGATAAGCTAACTCCGGATTCGGATTAGTAATCATTGCAAGATAAGTTAATCTTGATTTTAAGAATAACCCGCCTAATAGTTCATACTTTCTATTATTCTTTTTCTGTTTAGAAACATTACTATTTGGATCATTAATATTTCCAAAAACAATACCATCTGCAGGACAAGCTTGCTGACAAGCTGTTTGAATTTCACCATCTTTTACCAATCTATCTTCATTTTTTGCTCGATGAACAGAAGACTTAATACGTTGAATACAGAAAGTGCATTTTTCCATAATTCCTCTCATACGAACAGTAACATTAGGATTAAATTGTTGTTGCATTGATTTATCTGGCTCTTTCATATAATCAAATAAATGATAACGATCTTTTTTTGTCGCATGTGGATTACGCTGATGATAGTCAAAGAAATTAAATCGTCTAACTTTTACAGGGCAATTGTTGGCACAATATCGTGTTCCTACACACCTGTTATAAACCATAACATTCAAACCTTCATCATCATGAACAGTAGCTGCAACTGGACAAACTTGTTCACAAGGAGCATTTTCACAATGCATACACATAACAGGCTGTTCAAGCATCTTTGGATTATTTTCATCTCCCTCAAAGTATCTATCTGTTCGTAACCAATTCATCTCACGGCCATTTTGAACTTGTTCTTTTCCAACAATAGGAATGTTATTTTCTGCCTGACATGCAACGGCACAAGCATTACAAGAAACACATTTAGATAAATCAATAGACATTCCCCACTGATACCCTTCTTCATAAGAATGAGCCTTCCATAAGGACTTATCATAAGGAACATGAACCATTTCTTCAGCNAAATGAGGATGATCTTTATAATAATCAACTGTTGCATATCGAATATGAGGTCTACCTTCCATATTTCCATGATCTTGAGTAGTTGCTATTTCATACGTTTTTTTAAGTTTTAATAAACGCACATCCTGAGCAACATGANATGAATTTGAAAAACGTAANTTGTAAGCATTTACACCAATATCAGAACCAATTTTACCNGAATTTTTTTGACCATAACCNAAATTNAGCACCAATGATTTTTCAGCTTGGCCAGGATTAATAAAAATAGGCACCTCTAATTCACTTGAATTAACAGTTACATTAACAACATCACCAGTCTTAAATCGGTTTAATTTAGCATCTTTAGGAGACATTAACAAAGCATTATCCCAAGTTATTTTAGTAACGGAGTCAGGGGTTTCCTGTAACCATCCATTATTAATAAACGTCCCATCATAAACTTTTGAATCAGGTTTAAAAACAAGTTCATAACCATCTCTACTTTTATTACCTACATTTAAAAGTGTGATATCTAAAGAGCTAAAACGNTAAACTTTATTATTAAATTTCCTAATAATTCCATCATGCAANTATGACGCCCACTTAGTGTCAAAGTCATAAGAACCAACACTCTTTTTTAAAGCCGATCTTGTAAGAGAATAATCACTAACATAAGAAGTTAAGAACATATTTAGCAATTCATTAACTGAAAAACTATCATACATTTTTTTTATCATTGGCTGAACAATAGAATGAATNCCATCTTGAGAATATAAATCATTCCATGTNTCAAGATAATGACTTTTTGGGATAATCCAACTTGATGATAAAGCNGTTTTCCTAAATATATCAGTTAANTAAATACAATGTCTTGATTTAGGTATAGCTAAAGCTAAGTTTAAATCAACAGGGACTGTATATACTGGATCACCACCAAGAATCGCCAAGGTATCTACCTGACCATTGTTAAGATCATTAACTAATTCAGAAATGGAATCTAAACTACTTTTTTGAATAAAATCATAATTTGAAAAATTAAGCTTGTTATAAGAAATCGTCTTGAAGTTATTAGTTAAAACATTATTAATTAAAAATACTAGTTTATGAGCATCTTTAGATAAGTGATCTCCGGCAATAAGTATTGATTTACCAGAATTCATAAACAA
>NZFK01000050.1 GCA_002690645.1 Rickettsiales bacterium | reverse complement strand
TCGTTAATGCAGATGAACCAAGAATGGCTTTAACATCATAGCGTGTTTTATCGATTGTTGTTTTTACTTTTTATTTATATTTTGGATCAAGTAACTTACTACGTATTATGGTGGCTTATCCAAGTCGTACATTACGAAAAATGATTAGAATTAAAAATATAAAGCCTGAGACTATTCATTCTAAAATACATTTAAAGAAAAAGACAATCGATAAAACACGCTATGATGTTAAAGCCATTCTTGGTTCATCTGCATTAACGATGAATGATATTTATTCTTTAGAACCTGGTGATATTGTGCCATTAGATTCTGGAATAGATTCATCTATCGCCATGAATATTGGTGGAAAGGTTAATTTAAAAGTACAGCCTTGTGTTCACAATAAAAAAGTAAGTTGTCAAATTTTATCAGCTGACTCAGAGCCTAATTTAAAACTTATTTTGCATACGGTAGACGAATCTGAAGTTGGTAAAATATCTATACATGATGCGGCTGATGAGCCAGAGGATATTTCTGCTTCAAATGTGAATGCAGAAGGAATTATTAAAAAAGATGCTTTAGGTAATGAAAAATTAGATGATAAAAAATCTATTGAAAATAAAGATGTCGACGAATTTGAACCTGTAATTAAAAATGAAGAAGGTTTTGATAAGGAGTTGTTTGAATCAGGAGAAGCATCTGATCAGGATGACTTAGATTCTGAAGATGAGGCATTGGAGACTGAAACTGTTGAAGCTGTTGAAGATCCTGAAGATAACTTAGGTGATGATACAGAAGACTTTGATGACGAAATAGCTGATGTTGAAGATGAGGAAGTAGCTGAAGGTACGGACGAATTAGCTGAGGTTGGTGTATTGGATGATGGTACTGAAGATTTTGAGGATGAACTTGGTGATGTTGAAGATGAGGAAGCTGGTTCAGATGTTACAGAATTAGATGAGACTGAAGCATTAGATGATGATGCGGGAGATTTTGAAGATGAATTAGGCGATGATGAAGAAGAAAATGTAAATGAAGATGACCTAGGAGAGGCTGATGTCTTAGATGATGATTCGGAAGACTTTGAAGATGAACTTGCTGAATCTGATAGTTTAGAGGATGAAAGTGATTTTGAGGATGATCTTGGGGATACAGAAACAGCTGAAGTTGATTCAACCGAAGAAGATGACTCTTTGTTTGAGGAAGAAGATGCTGATGATATTGATGATGATCTTTTAGAAGATTCAGATGATGTTACATTAGAAGATGTTGATGAAGAATCTTTAGATGATGACATTGATTGGGATGATTTTGAGGAAGAATCTGAAGAATAAGCCTTGATGTCATCCTCAACCACACGAACATTCGCAGTTATAAATTATAAGGGAGGTACAGGTAAAACCTCTACGGCTATTAATGTTGCACATGGTTTATCTTTAAAAGGAAAACGTGTTTTATTAGTTGATACTGATCCGCAAGGTTCTATTTCTCATTACTTTGGAATAAAACCTATTAAAACTTTATATGATTTAATTATTAAAAATGATGCAATTGAAGATTGTATTGTTAATTTGAGATATAACTTAGATGCAATTTTATCTAATGAACGGGTTTTTCCTGCTGAAATTAAAATGGCCCGTGAAAATCAGCGTGAGTATTTGGTTTCAAAAGCATTGGCTCCACTTAAGGGATATGATTTTGTTTTAATTGATTGTGCGCCTTCCATGAATATCTTAAATCAAAATGCACTTTTATATGCTCAAGAGTTATTATTACCTGTTTCAATGGAATATTTATCATTAATTGGAGTAAAGCAACTATTGAAGAATATCAAAATCATTAATAAACTATTTAATAAGAAGACAAAAATCTCAAAGGTCATTCCGACTTTTTATGATAAAAGAAATAAAAAGTCTAAAGATATTTTGGAAAGTTTAAAAAGAGTTTTCCCAAATATTGTGTCTGAACCTGTGGGTGTTAATGTAAGAATGTCTGAAGCGCCTGGAAAAAAAATGACAATTTTTGAATATGATCCAAATTCTTCGGTTGCTGGTGATTATTTCTTGATTGTAGAGGAGATTTTAAAACATGGCTAATGAAAAACAATTTGTTGATCCACTGGAAGATATAGATCCGGTAATGGAAGATGCTTTTTCTTCTTTTGAAGAACCAAACAATTTCTCAGAAGGTGCTGCTGCTGTTTCAAAAGCGCCTGTTGCAGATTCGCAACCGGTTAAAAAAATGGCTGTTTCTCATGTTGAATTTCCAGATTTAGATGATGCAAACGAAGGTAAAAAACTTGAAAAAGGTGTATTTAGTAATATTCCAGTGCAAGTTTCAGTTGAGCTTGGCCGGTCAACTATTTCGTTAAAGGAAATTTATGATTTATCTGAAGGATCGATAATTGAGTTAGATAGACTTGTTGGAGAGCCCCTTGATTTGGTTGTTAATGGACAAATTATTGCTCAAGGTGAAGTTGTTGCTATTGATAATAATTTTGGTTTAAGAATTAAAACTATAGTTGCTTCACCTACACTTTAATAATGGAAGAAGTAGGTGGTGTAAATTACTATCTTCAGGTTCTACTGTCCTTTGTTATTCTTGGATTGTTACTTTATGGTTTTTATAGAGTTCTTTTACTTTATAAAAGTAAGGCATTTAAAGGTGATGTGGGAATAAAAGAAAGGATCATTGTAGATAGTCAAACTAACATTGTTCTAGTTAAATATAAATCTAGTGAGTTTTTAATTGCAAATAATCAAAAAGATTTATTATTACTAAAAGAGTATGAATCAGAGCCAGATAGTTGATGTATATCAATCTTTCGTTATAATACCATTTATGAAACTTATTCATAAACTTTTAAAGTGCCTTAATTTTTCAGTTTTAACTTTATTTATTGTTGCTATTTTCTTGCCTGTAGATATTGTTGCTCAGGTAAATATTGATATGGGTGCTTTGTCTAATACTGAAGGCTTTAGCTCTTCTATTAACCTGCTTATTATTATGTCTCTCATTACCCTAGTGCCCTTTTTTTTGATTTCAACGACTTGTTTTTTACGTATTATTATTGTGTTGAGTATGTTAAGACAAGCCTTAGCAACCCAGCAATCACCACCTAATAGTGTTTTGATAGGGTTAACTATATTCATGACTATTTTTGTTATGACACCTACTCTTAATCGTGTTATTGATGAGTCCGTTACGCCTTATCAGGAGGGTACAATTACGCAAGCTGAAGCTTTAGACGCAGGTTTAAAACCGTTCCGTGAATTTATGATGAAATTTACAAATGATGCGGATTTAGCTTTATTTTTAGAGTTTTCAAAAGTTCAATATACAGACAATTTTGAAGAGGTTCCTGTTTTTGTTATTATTCCTGCTTTTATTTTATCTGAATTAAAAAGAGCTTTCCAAATTGGTTTTTTACTTTTTATTCCTTTTTTGGTTGTTGATTTGATTATATCTAATATTTTATTGTCTTTAGGTATGTTTATGTTATCTCCAGCGATGGTTTCTTTGCCATTTAAGGTTTTACTATTTGTTTTGACAAATGGTTGGAATTTAATTGTTCAAGGGCTGTTACTTAGTTTTCGATGATATTTAGACTATTTTGGATTATTTTCTTTAGTTGTTTTTTTATTCATTCAATTTTTGCTTGGGATACTTTTTTTTCAGATGAAGATTTAGTTTTTAGTAATTATCCTGAATCAATTCATTCTCCAGGTTTAGTTTTTGAACGACAATTTGAAAAAAAGCGACTACGTGTTTTTTATCATCATAAAAATATGATGGATGAACATATGAATATTACCTTTCTTTTATCAAATTTTTCCGATGAATCTGTAGTGGTTAATATTCAAAAAGGGTTAGGTGGATCAAGTAAGGATGTTGTTTTTGCAGGTCATAAGGCTTTGTCTGATTTCTTTTTAGATATTTTAACTGAGGGTGATCTTGTAACTCTTCCACCTAAATCAACGACGCCAGTTATTATTCATAAGATTAAATCCAATCAAACGTCGTCTGGGATTGTTCGTTTTGAAACTTTTAGTGATGTTGATTTAAAAGTTAAAATGATGGTTGTTGATACTAATTATTCTAACTTATCTGGTTTTGTCGATGTGCCAAGCTTGGTATCTCAATTTAGAGTTTCTTATTTTGAAGAATCAATGAGGCAATCTGAGCAAATATTTGATTTATCTGAACAGTACACATCATTTCAAATTGGAGGTAAACCTTTTTTAAAGGATACTGAATCCAATTATTTGCTTAAGGGTAATTATGGGTTAATTTATGGTGTTGAAATATTATTGGCTAATTTTGAAGAAACGCATCAAAGTGTTGAGTTTTTTTTGGCTCCTACTAAAAAAAATGCTGTTGACCGTGCTATTTTTTTAATTGATGGTGAATTGGTTGAGGTTGGGATCTTAAATTATAAGAAAAATGTTGTTATGATGGAAATGTTTCATGAAGTTTTAGTGGCGCCCAATGAATCAAAGAAAATTTATTTAATGACAATGCCACAAGCCGGTTGCTTTTATCCCGTCGATATTGTTCTAAAAGCTAAGGATGTATAACCATGACAATTGATACAGTAGTAACTATTATGAACGAGGCAATCCAAGTTATTCTTTTGGGTTCTATCCCAACTGTAGGGCTTGGTCTGCTTGTAGGTCTTACAATTGCTATTTTTCAGGCTGTTACTCAAATTCAAGAGCAAACATTAACATTTGTACCTAAATTAGTTGTTGTTTTATTGGTTTTAGGAGCAACATTCAATTTTACTTTTACGATTATTATGGAATTAGCATATAGTTTATGGAATAATATTCCGCTTTACTCACAATGATTATTACTTTTGAACAAGTTGTTACATTTTTACTTGTTTTTGCTCGTTTTACTGGCTTAATGATATATACTCCTTTGTTAAAAAATAAAAATTTAATTTCGATGGGTAAATTAGCTTTAGCGTTTTGGTCAACTACATTAGTTATTTTTTTAATCCCTTTGCCTGAGGTTTTACCAAGTAATTTATTTGCTTTGTTTTTAGCTACTATGGTTGATTTTCTTATAGGCGTTATGATGGGTTTTGCTTCTGGATTATTAATAGCATCAGTTGAATCTGCTGGAACATTAATGGATACTCAGGCAGGTTTAAGTGCTGCGGCCGTGTTAGACCCTGCTTCAGGAACACAACAAGCCCTTTTAGGAAATGCAATGAACCAATTGGCTACGTTACTCTTTCTTTTGTTGTATGGGCATCATTTGGTTATAGGAGCTCTTTTTGAAAGCTTTTATTTGATTCCTATAGGGACACCTGTTGACTTTACTGAAGGATCTCGTTTTTTAGTGACGTTAGGTTATGATTTATTTTTCATAGCGTTTCAGTTGGCTGCACCTATTGTTTTAGTTGTTTTTATTATTGATTTTGCTTTTGGGATTTTAAATCGAGTTGCTGAACAGATTAATGTTTTTCAGTTAGGGTTTCAGGTTAAGCCAATAATATCTGTTATAATATTACTCGGTATCATGCCAGGTTTATCAGATATTATTGTTCGTTTAATTGATAGATTTTCACAAAAAGTTAATATTTTGTTGAACTTTTTAGTTAACTAAATTAAGGAGAATAATATATGGGCGACGACTCAGGTGAAAAGACCGAGGAACCTACCCCCACGAAGATTAGGGAAGCTCGTAAAAAAGGGCAAGTAGCTAAAAGTAAAGATATGACATCCTCTATTTTATTGGTTGTCTCTTATATTACTTTACAAAATTTTGGTGGGTATATTTGGTCTAATCTTTTGGAAATTGTGAACATTTCTTTTGGGCAGATTCCTTTTGAAATGACAAATTCTTTGGCTTTATTTTTGTTAGGTCGTGTTTTGGTTGTTTTTTTGTTGATTATTGTACCTTTGTTTATGGTGAATTTGGTTGTTGTTTTAATTGTTGAGTATGCTCAAGTTGGCGTTATTTTTTCAGCTGAATCGTTAAAACCTTCTTTAAATAAAATTAATCCGATTGAAGGTGCTAAAAAACTATTTTCTTTAAAGCAATTGGTTGAACTTTTTAAATCTATTATTAAGATGACTGTGGTTATTTACATTATTTATTCTGTTTTACGAAATGAACTTACGTTTGTTTTATTGGCACAACAATTAACGCCTTATCAGGTGATGGGTGTAACAGCAGGTATGGTTATGGATGTTGTTTTACGAGTAGGGCTTTTTTATTTTATCATTGCCATTTTAGATTATTTTTATCAACGTTTTGAACATATGAAATCGTTGAAAATGTCTAAAAAAGAGATTAAAGATGAGTATAAACGGTTGGAAGGTGACCCTATGATTAAGCAACGTCAACGCGATGCACAGCGCCAAATGTCGCAAGGAAGACAGATGGGCGCTGTACCTCAAGCGGATGTTGTTGTTACAAATCCCGTTCATGTTGCGATTGCGATACAATATATACCTAACAAAATGAAGGCCCCAAAGGTTTTAGCAAAAGGAAAGCGCTTAGTTGCTAAAGAAATTGTTAAAATAGCAGAAGAGTACTATATTCCGATTGTTGAAAACCCGCCATTAGCTCGAAAATTACATGATTTAACGGAGCCAGGCACTGATGTCCCACCTATTTATTATAAAGCAGTGGCTGAAATTTTAGCCTTTGTATATAATTTAAAAAAGAATCGTAATAAAAAACAAAATGCGTAAGTATAAAATAGACAAATTAAAGAGGAAATATGAGTAGAGTCGATGAGATAAAAGCACTTTTTTCACCAGCTGATGTTGCATTAGCTGTTGTCGTTATTTTAATCATCGCATTGATGGTTGTTCCGATTCCTACTTTTGCATTGGATTTATTAATGACGTTTAATGTTGCTGTTTCAGTAATGGTATTACTTGTTGCAATGTATTTGTCACGACCTTTGGATTTTGCTGCGTTCCCATCATTGTTGTTGATTTTGACTTTGTATAGGTTATCTTTAAACGTTGCTTCTACTAAATTGATTTTATCTAAGGGTGCAGATTTTGATGGACAGTTGATTGAAGCATTTGCGGAGTTTGTTACGGCAGGAAATTTTGTTGTTGGTATTGTTGCGTTTGTCATTATTACACTTGTTCAATTTATGGTTGTCACGAAAGGTTCTGAAAGGGTAGCTGAAGTTGCAGCTCGATTTACTTTAGATGCGTTGCCAGGTAAACAAATGAGTATTGATGCTGATTTAAATGCTGGTTTATTAGATGCTGATCAAGCCAGAGAGCGACGTGAAGAATTGTCTAAAGAATCAAACTTTTTTGGGTCTATGGATGGTGCTAATAAATTTGTAAAAGGGGATGCTATTGCAGGTATTATTATTGTTATTATCAATATTGTTGGTGGAATCATTATTGGGACTGCTCANCAAGGTCTTAGTGTTGGNGATGCGGTNACTACTTTTTCTCGTTTTACTGTNGGAGANGGGTTGGTTAGTCAGTTACCAGCTCTNTTAATTGCNATNGCAACNGGTTTGGTTGTTACTAAATCAGCNTCNGCNGAAAGTTTAGGGTCTGATGTAAAAGAACAAATTTTTTCTCAACCTAAAGCTTTTGCTGTNACTTCNTTTGTNTTNGCTTTAATTGCGTTGGTTCCTGGNTTACCAACTGTTCCATTTNTTATACTTTCTGGTTTTACAGGTTTTGTTTCTTTNTATATTTTACAAGCTAAAAGNGTTAAAGATGAATTGGCTATGGATAGTAGTCAAGATACAGCTAAGGATGCGATGAAAAAGCCTGAAAACTTGTTAGGTACGTTAAGTTTGGACCCAATTAGTTTAAAAACAGGTCGAAACTTGGTTCCTTTAATTGACCCTAATCGAAATGGACCGTTATTAGAACGTATTACTTTAGTCAGATATCACATTGGTCAAGATTTAGGTTTTGTTATTCCNGGTGTGCGTGTAATGGATGATTTGGGTTTGGAAGCAAACCAATATTTGGTTGAAATTAGAGGTACTCGTGTTGCAACNGGAGAGGCTATNCCAGGACATNTNTATGTTCATCGATCAAGTTCTGANTTATCTCGTTTAGGTATTGATGCGGTTGATGCTGTTGACCCAATTTTGAATGATAGTGGNTGTTGGGTTTCTGAAGATCAAGCTCCTATTTTACAAGAAAATTCAATCCCTTTTTCTAATGTTACTGATTTTGTTTCGGATCATTTTGCTGAAGCGATTAAACAACATGCTGATGAAATTATGATTCGTCAAAATGTTCAATCNTTATTAGAGTTAGTTAAAAANTCGAATGCAGCTATTGTNCGAGAATTGGTTCCTGATATGTTGTCATTAGGTCAGGTTCATAAAGTGTTACANACTTTAGTACGTGANCGTGTTTCAATTAGAGATTTGTCTACTATCTTAGAAAAGTTAGCGGACTATGCCCATGTTTCGAGAGATACGAATTTATTAGCAGAATATGTTCGTCAATCTTTAGCCAGGCAATTAAGTCGTCAGTATGTTGATAAAGATGATTCAATGACGGTTTTTACGATTGANCCTCGTTTAGAAGAAACGATGATAAATTCAGTTCATCAGTCTGAATATGGTTCATTTTTAGCTTTGGACCCACAAGTTGGAGAGATGGTTTTAAATCAAGTTAATGAATATATGCAAACATTCCGTAAAATGGACAAGCCTTTTGTTGCTTTATGTTCNCCACGATTACGTTCACATTTTAAAAAGTTTACTGAACGAAATCATCCTGTTTTAGCNGTTTTATCTTATAATGAAATTATTCCTCAAGTTAAAGTGCAATCAATTGGCGTTGTAAAGGTTGATTCAATGTAGTTTGCTTATGAGTGAGTTTAGTAAGAAAAAAATTACNCAAAGTACATATAGAGGATCTGTAAAAAAAGCAGGAACTGATGATAATCGTTTTTTAGATACATCATTTGATCCTTTGACTGTAAAAGAAGATAAAAAGTTTCTTTTTAAGCAAAAGGTGGAAAATGAATTAATAGCTGTACTTGGTAAATTGATTCCTGAAGATGCTATTCCAAAGGTAATGAATGGATCCATTATGAAGAAAATATTTAAAAAGTTGGGGATGTAGATGGCCGTTTGGGTTGATAAACTTTGGGATAAAATTGGAATTAAAATTGTTAATTTTTTAAAAGTTTTTTTAATTGAAAACCATGTAGTTGATATTATGAAACACTTTTCAAGACGTTTGATNGGTGTGGTTCGTGGTTATTGNAGACATCTTCCGTTACATGTGATCGAAAGTGANGGTGACGATTTAAAAACTATATCACAATTAGAGTTATTAGAAACAATTAAGGTCTGGGATTCGATTAATAATGAAGACGTTTGGCCTTTGGCTCAAGCAAGAATNGTTGGNGCTATGCGAGATCATATTCGCTATTTGACTCGAACTGATCCTACCCGTGTTTATGACTGGATATTGGATTCTGCATCTGATTATATGTCGGCTAAAAAAGAAACTCATTATGTCGANACAATAGATAATGATGATCAACTTGATCAGGCATTAGCTGTTTTGTCGGATAAAGAAAGACGTGTTGTTTTATCTCATGCTAAACAGGATTTAACTTTTAAAGTNATTGGGGAGCAATTAAAACTCTCTGAATCGCAAGCGTCTCGTATCTATAAGCAAGCTATTGTTAAGATGCGAAAAGTGATGAATATGGATTAAGTTTCTTGTTTTTATGTATTTTTTTTGATAATTTAAGTATAATTTTTTTTTTAAGGAGCTTGTTTTGAATCTAATCGGTTTTTATAGACATAAGCAACTAGAACAATTGATACAAATACCACAAAAAAATCAGTTNGCATCTCACGATAGAAATATTGTTTCTAAAAAATTAGTTGAAACGTATGCTCAATCAACACCAGCTATTATTACGGCTACNGTTTCAACGTTACTTTTATATTATATTTTGAATAATCACTCTTAATTAGCTATTTTGGTTAATTTAGTTTCTTTAAAATTTTTCAATAATCATAATATCAAAAACNTGATTTTGATTGCTTTGGATAGGATATTTTTCGAAAAATGAATTGTTATTTTGTTTGATTCCTATAAGTTGATTATTTATAAATAAATCAANGTCGTTTGGAATAAATCCAGATAAAATGATAGCNGTATCACTTTTTTCGAAATCAAAAATAATAATATCTTTAGATTGTTCACGGCGTTGGATCCATTTTAATGGAAACCCAACAAGCATGGTTTCTTTTTCTGTTAATGTTTTTGTAATATTTATTTTAACAGGGCTACTTTCTTCAAGTTGATTTGATTTAATTAGAATACTATCTTGAACGGTGTTTAGTGTGAAACTGGTATCGCTTAANAAACGTGTTTGGATGGGTTGTGCAACATCTATCGTTGGAATTAGTCTTTCAACATTTACTTTTAAGCGCTCTCCATCTAAAGTAATGGATTGTTCATATTCGGATGATGAAAATAGGTTACTGCGACGTCTTTGTTTTTTTATTAGTACAGTTTTTTCTTCAGGACCGAAATGGTACCCTATTGAAAACCGATGTTCTGCATCTGAAACTGTTTTATCTATACTATAAATAGTATTTAAATGATTATAACTATAATCAATATTCCAACCACGTGTTTTGATACCAACACCCATTGTCATATCACTATTTTTATAACCTGCTCTGGCTGAAAATGATGGGGTACTTTTGGCTGTTCCATATAGCCAATATTCGACNCCAGTATAGATTCGTGGTTTGGATATATTATCTTCTCTTTCGATATCTAGNCCTAGTTTTATTGTATCGTTTTCCAATATTGTTCCAAGACCAAGGTTAATAACCCAAGGTTGGCTATCAGAATGATTTGTTGTCCATTTTATTTTTGTTGATAATGGATTTTTTATTGTTAGTGCAGTAAGTAGNTTTTGTTCTAATATAGTAAAATCTTTTTTNATTGCAAGATCAATTAAATAACCTGAGGCAGATTCATTTTCTAATTGTTCGTTAAATAAACCTAAACGACAGCCAAAGTTTGTTCGCAAAAAACGNCCAGTTACACTTGTAAATATTGTATATACTTCTTGTGTAAAGCTTGACCCTGTTAAAGTGGGTTGGTTTGCACTATTTAATGTTGTATAAGGAATATTACTTGTNCCTGTGTAAATTAACCCTAATTTTAACCAGCGTTTATTAAATGGGTTTTCAATTGAAAATCCAANTAGTGGATTTTCTTGTAAAGTGGTTTGGTTAAGTCTCATTTGAGTATAATTTTCTTCGCTTTTGTAAGCCCAATTATGAAATATTGCATCTGGCCCATAGGCTAAAGCATTGAAAGCTCCTCCCATGCCGACAGCATGTGCTCCAAAACGGTTATATAAAACAGCTGTTGAAGCTTTTATNGANGTTGTCGCTAAACAGCATAAAAGTAGACAAATCCACGTATATTTCTGAAACGATAGGAGTCGTTTTGATTTTCGTTTAGTGTATAAAGTATATGTTATTTTTTTGTCCATTTTTATCTCATTATTGCTATTTTTAATATTTCTTTTTTAGTACTAGTTCCATTTTTTGCAACACAATAAGCAAAATACATCCCATTGGGTAATGTCATTCCATTACTATTATTCCCATCCCATTCCAATAGGTAATAGCCAGCAGGAACAGAACTTGTTTCATAAGACCAGATTTGGCGCTGACCTTGATCGAAGATAATAATGTAAATATCGTCTACATCTTGACTAATGTTGTAAGAAAACGTTAAATTCCCCGAGTCTGGATTATATGGATTGGGTGCATGAAGCGCCGAAAAGATTAGATTACTTTCATTAACTTGAAAGTAACTTGATTTAGTTTGAACATTCCCGTATTGATCTGTTGCCGTAAGAGTAATTAAATAACGACTATCGCTTAATGTTGTTGTTGTTTGAGATGGCGAAAAAGAGATGTCGACACTATTACTTGTTAAGCTTGTTTCTTCATATGAGGTTTGTAATACGTTAGTGATGTCATCATAAATTTCAATTTTCCAGCTAGCAATATAAGAGTCGGTATCTGACATAGTTGTTGTTATTGTTGGATTACTTGAATAATATTTATTACTCGCGATAGTTGCTCCGTCGATTGCGATGTTGTTTATTGTTGGTAAAAATGGGTCAATTAATTGAACAACAGCAAATGTTGAGAAATGGTCTGTTATAAAATTTAGACTTGTTATTGAAACGTCATAGACGGTGATTCCATCGGTTGACCATTCATTTGCTGTTTCATCATAGTAATATACTGCTACACCATTTGGGGTAGTTAATGTATTAGTTAACGTTATATTAACAGTAATATTTTGATTGAAATTACTGTATGTATTGTCTCCATAGGTTAATTCAAAAAGATCTATATAGTTGTATAATGTTGGGGCTGTATATTCGATACTATCAAGATGTGTCATGGCTATTGTTTCTGAATTTGTTGTTACGCCTAAGGGTACATTTACTGTTAATTCAAAATTTCCGTCACTAATCGAATCAGTGTAGTCGCTAAGAGTAAGTGATACTTCATTTGATGTAGGTGATGAAAATCCAAATGCGTCAATTGCGATTGCTGAAATTAGGTCATTAGAGTCTGTCACTGATACGTTTGATAAAGAAAATGTCCCATCACTAGAAACATTTGTGGTTGCTATTCTAATATTGTTTCGGTAAACATATAAAGTAGCATTTGGCTCTGTAGTTCCCTTAAGCGTAAATGAGTAGGCGAAGTTTAGAGTTGGTTGGGTTAAAATAGGTGCTTCTGGTGCTTCATTATCTATATTTATTTCTGTTGAATTATAATCTCCCAATATGGTTTGGTCATAGCCCTGTATTCTAAAATTGACTGTTCCATTTACGTTACTTATATCTGTCGCTATACTCCATACTAATTTGTCTGATTCACTAGTGTAGCTTATGCCTTGATCGCTTGAACTTAACCCCGCTAATGTTCCTGTAATCGTTGCATTAGACCAATTTTGTCCAGAATCTGTGGAATATTGTAGTTGAGATTCATTTTCGTCTAAATCGATCGTGTTTTCTTCGTAATCTGTTACTTTAAATGTGATATCGACTGTCGTGTTATTCATTGTGCCTATTTGCTCTAGACTTAATATATCAATTATTGGAGCTGCATTGGTGGTGTTAAATGTATTTGAAATAGTATTATCGGCTTTTACCTGAACTGTTACTGTATCACTTACACTTGTGTTTAGTTGCTTGGTCTGTAGAGAGGTTCTAGTCTGAACGGGGATAAATTCACCGCGATAAATACCTGAATTAACCGTTGTTTCATAAAGCTTGAATGGTAGCGTTTTGTGACTAGTGGTTGAATCTGCTTCCATTAAAATTATATTTTGCTCATTTTCATTTGGATCGGCATTTGATAACTGTACATAAACTGTACTTTGACGTGGTGTTGATGTAAGCGTGGTTGAGTAAGAACTATCTGAAAAAAATTCGATNGATCCNCCAGCTGGNGATGTGGCTGTTTTGGTATTGAGTTCAAATATGCCTGCTTGTCCATTGCTTATAGNGTTATAGCCAACCGAGCCNACCATCAATTCATCAATGCCATTTCCATTTCGATCCATTAAATTACTTAATGATATTCCTATNTTTCCTATTGTCGATGCATTTTCGATTACTAGATCAGCATTTGATTCTGTAAGANTAGTTCCAAGAGANGCAAANNTTGAGGANCCATAAAAAATAAATACTGAACCTGAGTCTGATGCAGATACAGGGTCAAGAAATTCACTTATTGCTAAGTCGNCATAGCCGTCTCCNTTTAAATCNAATTCNCCTTGAATGGCATGTAANCCTAAAAAGTAGGTATTAGTTCCATTTATAATAACATCGGCTGTAGTTTCAGCGGCTAAATTTCCTGATAACATTTCAGAAGATCCAAAAAAGATAAATATTTTTTCATTATCATCNGAAGGTCCTGAAATGANAAATTCGTTATAGCCATCTCCATTTAAATCNCCAACTCCTTTTACAGTTTCTCCAAAATTGATGGCTGTACTTGTNTCAGAATAACTAAAAATTGCATCTGCTTGGCTTAAATCAAATGTTGATCCAGACAGTNTNTCAGAGTAGCTTGATGACCCGTANATAAGATAGACATTATGCCCAACTTGAGAGTTTTGATCGAAACTTGATATGATAATTTCATCATAACCATCTCGATTTATGTCAGGTAAAATATCGACTGAATAACCTGTGAATTCTGTTGATGAGGTTCCTTCAAAAATGATATCTGAATCTGTAGCGATATTACCATTTTCTAAACTATTGAATGAATCTTGACCAAAAATAAGATAAGCACGTCCATTGGTATTTGTTGTATCTGTTGTTTTTTTTGATCCCCCGATTAAAATATCATCATAACCATCACCGTTAACATCACCTGCTATAGNTATTTGATTNCCAAAGTATCGTGCATTTGCGTTTTCTAAAGCAAGTGTATCAGCTGTTAGTGTGATTAAATCAGATTGAGTTGAATAGGTTTCAATGGCTGANCCTAATAAAATNGAAANACTTTCAGAGTTTGGGTTTGCAAATACAATGTCGTTTTTATTATCTTTGTCGATATCTCCATAACTTGCAACTGTTTTACNAAATCGTTCAGTTACAGATCCAGTAACTTGTTTTAATGCGTCTCCAGAATCTAAATCNCTTGTTAAATTNATATCTGAAAAAATNTAAAANGCNCCNGCGGAANTANTTTCGGCTGGNGCACNTANNCCAATNAGANTNTTNCCNCCATCTAAACTNGTNCCNATATTNATAANTGTTTCNCCAAGATATTGGTTTNNATTTTCNCCACTTANTTTTATNGTNTCNGNNNNANAATCAAGACTGGTTTGGGCATGTGAAATCATAGTTGTCGCAAGGCAACAGCAAAGGAAACTTTTAATTAAATTTTTGTTATTGGAAAACATAACGTTTTTATATAGACATTTTCACTATATTTTAAACATTTTTTTTAGTTGCTTTTTTACTTAAGTTTTTTTATATTTTTTTGTCTTATTTTTATAAAAAATTATCTTTGCTATTATGTGGGTATGGATTTTAAAGAAGGTATTCATTATTCGAAGTTTTCAGAACAAGGTGNCCCTTTACTTTTTCTCCATGCTAATGCTTATACACCAGATTGTTATANACCTCTTTTGACTCCTTTCATGGATCAATATAATGTTTTTGCTTTTAAGTTAAGAGCGATTTGGCCANAATCCAATTTAGCAGACGTTAGTAGTTGGATGGATTTTGTTGCTGATTGTGATGCTTTTTTGGAAGAGCAGTCCTTACGAGATATTGTCGGTATGGGNCATTCGATAGGAGCTGTTATGACATTATTACTTGAAATTATTCAACCTGGACGGTTTAAACATATTGTTTTANTAGATCCTGTTTTATTTCCATTTTCAAANCAATTAGGNTTATTAATTTTTAAATTAATTATTGGTCATTTACGTTTTGTTAAAAAAACTTATGAAAGACAGGTTTTGTTTGCTTCGATTGATGATGTGTTTCAGCATTATCGAACTAAAAAAATATTTAANTTTATNGATGATGCTAATTTAACTATAATTTGTCAGTCTTTATTTAAAAAAACAGATCAAGGTGTTGAACTCATTCAAACTCCCGAGTGGGAGGCTAAAATTTATAAAATTGGTGGTCTTTCATATCCTTTTTTATGGAAAAATATTAATAAAATCAAATGTCCAATTTTATTATTGGCAGGAGAGCATTCACATATTTGCAAAGTAAAAGAAATTCAAAAATTGAGTTNTCTTGCNTCTAAATTTGATTATAAAATTTTAGATCAGTCATCTCATTTNCTTCCCTTTGAGNCCCCTTTAAAAAATGTTGAATATATAAAACNGTTTTTATCAAGTACGTATAAATGAGTATAAAAAAAATTTTTTTTTTTTATCTTTTTAGTGTATTATTGATTTAATATTTTTTTTTTGAAGGTAAATAATATGAAAGANAAACTAGTNAAAATTGGTGCTTCAGANACNCTNGTTATAAATGAACAATCTAATATGCATATTAAGAACGGAAAAAATGTGTATAAGTTTGGTTTTGGACAATCTCCATTTCTTCCNCCAAAGGAAGTTCGNGATGANTTGGTTAAAAGTGTNAAATCTAANGAGTATACACCAGTACAGGGAATTCCAGAGTTAAGACGGTCTATTGCTTCATTTCATTCTAGCTTGCTTAAGAATACGTCTTATTCTGAAGATCAGGTGATCATTGCGCCCGGTTCAAAAATGCTTTTATATTGCTCGATGATGGCATTTAACAAAGCTGATGTTTTTTTAATTACTCCATCTTGGGTNTCTTATGAACCTCAAGCTCATTTACTTGGTCATAATGTTCATAGAATACAAACTCAATATAATGATAAATGGCGTTTAACACCNGAATTATTTGAAGAAGCTGTTTCTAAAACATCAGGTGACAATCAACGNTTANTAGTTATTAATTATCCAGGAAACCCTGANGGGTTAACTTATAGTGANGACGAACTAAAGGNTTTNGCTGANGTTGCANGAAAATATAATGTTTATATTTTNTCCGATGAAATTTATGGGTTACTTAANTTTGAAAATAATTATTCNTCGATTGCAGATTATTACCCTGANGGNACATTAGTTACGACCGGTTTGTCAAAATGGTGTGGTGCTGGTGGATGGCGTTTAGGGGCTATGTTAATACCAGAAGAATTTAAACAAGATTTTAAAAATGTNTTTTTAGGTTTAGCNTCTGAAACATATTCATGTGCGCCTTCTCCAATTCAATGGGCTGCATTAAAAGCTTACGAATCNATGGATGTTGTAAAAAATTATCTTTCAATTCAGCAAAGTATTTTAAATAAGTTAGGACAGTTTTCTGCAGAACGTTTACGTGATGCTGGTGTTCGATGTTATGANCCTGTTGGCGGTTTTTATATTATGCCAGATTTTGAAAATTTTAGAGATCAGTTTTTAGAAGAGGGTATAAATAATTCTCAAGACATGTGTGAAAAAATATTAGCTGAAACCGGTGTTGCCATTCTTCCTGGTGTGGCATTTGGTTTTGATGAAAGNTATCTTGTTGCGAGATTGGCTTTTGTTGATTTTGATGGACAATATATTATTGATCAGGTTGAAGCAAATGGGATGGATATTTTAAATGACGATAATTTNGTTGAAAAATATGCNCCTAAAGTNTTTGCAGGAATTAATAAATTAAAAGAATGGGCTAGCGTNAAAGTATTAACAAAATAAAAAAAGGTGGGATGTTATGTCAAATTCAGAAACGTTAAAGCAATTTAAATATATTTTTAATAAGACNAAGGCTTATTGGTCTGAATCTACTCAATCTTATATTATTCCGCAAACNTATAAAAAGTATTTAAGAACTGATATTAAAACTATTTTTGAATCACGTGGAATNAAAGACCCTTATTTATTGGAACGAGAAATAGTTGCTTTNGTTTTTCCTTTTAAGGTTTGTGAATATATTCTAGACCATATTGATTGGGATAATTATATGACTGACCCTTTATTTTTGNTAACTTTTCCTCAGCCTGANATGTTAAAGCCTTTTGAAATCAGATTNCTGAAGGTAGTTTTGGAAAGTGGTGCTTCTAAAGAATATATTGCAGAAAAAGTGTCTGCGATTCGCTCTACAAAGAATCCAGCGCCNGCTAATCAATCGTCAAATAGACCTGTGTTATTTGATGTTGAGGAACCTGATGTTTTAGAAGGTGTTCAGCATAAATATAAACCTATTGCTTTAATGTTTCATAAAAATGCACAAACATGTCATGCTTATTGTACATANTGCTTTCGGTTTAACCAGTTTACAGGAAAAGATACTTTCGTTGAAAAAGAAGAATTANGAACTCATCGTTATCTTGAACAGCATAAAGAAATCACAGATTTATTGGTTACAGGGGGAGATCCTGCAACAATGAAAGCTAATGTTTGGGAAGATATTTTATTGCCTTTACTTGAACCTAGATTTGATCATATAAAAGCAGTTAGGATGGGAACTAAAGCGTTAACTTATCATCCATATCGATTTTTAACTGACCCTGATGCAGATGATTTGATAAAGCTGTTTCAAAAGTTTAAGCGTGCTGGAAAGCATATATCTATTATGGCGCATTTTACTCATCATAATGAAATGACTCCAGTTTGTGCTGAAGCTATAAGACGGTTAACAGAGGAGGCTGGGTGTGTTGTAAGAACTCAGGCGCCTATTATGAAACATATCAATGATAGCGGTGAGGTATGGGCAGAAATGTGGCAAAAGCANATTCAGTTAGGAGCTGTTCCTTATTANATGTTTATTGCNCGTGATACAGGACCGCAGCAATATTTTGAGGTTCCTTTATATAAATGTTTAGAGATTTATCAGACAGCTAGAAAGAAGCTNTCAGGGTTAGGTCATACNGCAAGAGGCCCATCTATGTCATGTGGACCNGGTAAAATCTGTGTTTTGGGAAGAGAAACTGTTGCAAACGAAGATGTTTTTATACTTAAGTTTTTACAAGGAAGAAAAAATGAATGGACAGACAAGGTGTTTTTTGCAAAATATTGTGAAAAGGCAACATGGATCGATCAATTAGTTCCAGCTTTTGGTGAAGAAAAATTCTTTTTCGAAGATGAATATCATGAAATTGTTCAATCAGGTAAACATCAGTTTTCATATGAAAACAATCTTTCAGAAATGGTTAGGAAGTAAACAATGATTCATGCTCAGCTTGTTAAGCCTAAGCAATATACGATAGCTATAAAGCTTACTGAATATATTTATAATGAATCTGATTTATCAAAACAACTTATTANCTTTTTTGATGATCAGAATATTCCTGAGGCTGTAAAATATAGTTTTTTTGATTATTTATCAAATAAGGCAGCTGAACTTAGAGAAATTCTAAATCATTATTTTGATAAAATGGATTCTGTTTCACATTTTACACCNGTTTTTTTATATAGTGAGCGTCGTCAAGAAATGGCAGTTATTTTAGCTAATTTGAGTCAACCGCCAGATGACCCTGGTGAACCNGGNTCTGTTTTAGGTTTTGCGCGAATGGCTTTTTANGGTGAAGATTTTTTATGTTCAGATTGTTCAGGTCAATTATCCTGTTCAAGTTGTGCGGTAGAAGTTGTAAAAGGTAAACCTAAAAATCCAGATATGAGAGAAGAGGANTATGANATGTTGTCTATTGATCCTGATATGATACCTACAGACTTTTCTCGTTTAAGNTGTCAAACGTTAGTAGGAGATGANCCNCTTATGGTTATAATACGNAAATATGGANAATAATATTCTTTGGAGGCCATCTGAAGAACTCGTTGANTCAGCTGAAATTACTCGTTTAATTAGGTGTTTAAATTTAAAATTTAATCTCGAAATTAAAACATATGATGAACTTCATCAATGGTCTNTTTCAGAACCTGAATTGTTTTGGGGNTTTCTGTGGGATTTTTTAAATATTTCTTACACTAAAACATATGATAAAGTGTTGGAAACAAGTTCATTTTTAAATACTAAATGGTTTTCTGGTGCTAAGTTAAATTATGCAGAAAATTGTTTGAGATTTAATGACGAGAAAANAGCTATAATTGCTGTTAATGAGGTAGGTAAAACAACATATACGACTTATAAACATCTTTCAGAAAAAGTCGCTAAAGTCCAACAATTATTGTTATCTAAAGGTGTTGTAAAAGGTGATCGTGTTGTTGGCTTTGTATCAAATTGTGAAGAAACAATTGTATGTTTTTTGGCTTGTGCAAGTTTGGGAGCTATATGGGCTTCTTGTTCAACTGAATTTGCATCAGATGCTGTAGTGGCTCGTTTTGGCCCATTAAATCCCACTTGTTTGGTTTTTTCTGAGCAATACACATATAAAAAACGTGTTTTTTCGACCAAAAAAATTGTTGCTGAATTATTTGATATGTTACCTACNTGTAAATTTGGTATTTCTTTACAATCTGAAGATGAAATTAATTCATANCCTAAGGATGTATATCGTTATGACCATATTTTATGTGAATATCCCGAACAAGATGTTTATTTTGAGCAGTTAACTGCTGATTATCCNCTATATATATTATTTTCTTCTGGAACTACTGGTAAACCCAAAGCTATTGTTCATTCTGTTGGGGGTACATTGATTGAACATTTAAAAGAGTTTAAATTACATTGTAACGCTAAAAGAACTGACGTTGTTTTTTATTACACAACATGTGCATGGATGATGTGGAACTGGCTGGTTTCTGGATTGACTGTTGGGTCAACGATAGTTGTGTTTGATGGAGCTCCTTTTTACCCTGATGACTTATCTACCTGGAAATTAATTGATGANTATAAGATNTCGATTTATGGTACATCAGCAAAATTTATTAGTACTTCAGCTCAAAAAGGGTTNATACCAAAAAATAATTTGGATTTAGANTCATTGAAAATTATNTTATCAACAGGGTCTGTTTTGTTGGAAGAAGATTTTGATTATGTTTANTCTTCTGTGAAAAAAGANGTTCAGTTGTCATCTATTTCTGGTGGTACTGATATTGTTGGTTGTTTTGCTTTAGGGAATCCAATTGAACCTGTTAAAAGGGGTTATTTACAGTCTATATCGCTTGGGTATGATGTAAAAGCATTTGATGAACACCAGCAACCTTGTTTCAATAAAAAAGGTGAGTTAGTTTGTGTTGCCCCATTNCCATCTATGCCTATTTTTTTCTGGAATGATGAAGGTAAAGAAAAATATAAAGGATCTTATTTTTCAACTTATGATAATATTTGGCATCATTCTGATTTTATTGAAATTAGTGATACAGGTGCTGTTAAGGTATATGGTCGAAGTGATGCCACATTAAACCGTGGAGGNGTTCGTATTGGGTCAAGTGAAATATATCAAGTTGTNGACCAATTGGAGCATGTTCAAGATAGTTTGGTTGTTCACTTAGATAAAGATGATAGAATGATTTTATTTGTTCAAATGGAAGGTTCACAGTTTAANGATGANTTTAANNTNCTTNTNAANCAAGCTTTAAAGCAAAAACGTAGCCCTCGTCACGTACCTGACTTNGTATATCGAGTTAATGCTATCCCCTATACAGTGAATGGTAAAAAGATGGAAGTTTTGGTTAAAAAGTTATTAATAGGTGACAAAAATATTAATATATCGACTTTGAAAGATCCTTCATTAATTGATGAATACAAGCAAATCCTTCAGACAATTTAGTTGATCTTTGTCTTGTATTATATTAACTTCTTACTATGAATCTTTTTTTAAAATTTGTTTTCATATTATTTTTCTTTTCTGTTCAAACAGTTGCTGAAACACTTAATATCTTTACCGATTCTGAAAACACAAAAATTTATGTTAATAATCGGTTTGTAGCTCAATATGAGCTTGTAGATTATTCTCTTTCACCAGGAACTTATTTGATTACGATTAAAGAGTCAGGTNTTAAAATATTTTCAGAGATTATTGAAATTGAAGAAAAGAAAGTTAAAACAATAAATGTCAGGGTAGCTTCACAACTTAGTCAAGGTACTTTTGATTTTGCAGATAAGAAAAAATTAGCTAAATATGCTCTTAGTAAGGCTAAAGGTGACTTAGGCTTTGGTATTTATTATTCATCTACAGGTATGAGTGGTTTAAAAGCATCTTATGATTTACCCATGAACTTAACATTACANTCTATATTTTGGATGAGCTACAATCATAATAATGAAATTTATAATGCAGGTATTAAAGCCGTTCGATACTTTAAAAATCAATATACTAAACATTCCCTTGCACGCTTATATACGGGCGTAGGTTATTTTTATGGAGAACATAATGGTGTTAAGCGAAGGAATATAGAAGTACCTTTCGGTTTAGAATTTAAGTTTAGGGGAAATATTAATCCATTACCTAGCTATAGTTTGTTAACNATGAGTTATGTATCNTGGATATATAATATGGCTATCTCTATTGATGGAATGTATTACTTTGTAGAATCTGGGTTAACATATAACGAGGATTCATTTAATGATTACTATTATGGTATTAAATTAGCAATGGGNTTTCAGTATTATTTTTGATATATTATTGTTCAAAAAGTGAACACTATTTAATTTTTTTTTGGCACTTCAAATGCAAATAACTAAGCAAACAAGCTTGTTAAATAATTTTTTTGGAGGTGCCCTATGTGGCTAGTAAAAAAACAATATAATCCGTTGAGTAGCTTATTTGATCGCGATACGTTTGATGATTTCTTTTCAGATGTATTTCAGCATCAAATACGNCCTCAACAACATTACCCAGCGCTTGANCTTAGTGAAAATGATAAACAGGTGAAAGTAAGTGTAGCGTTAGCTGGTTATGATAAAAAAGATATTCATATTGATTATAAAGATGGATATTTAGCGATACATGCTGAAAAAAATGTTAGTAAAAAAGATAAGGATGAATNGATTCATTATTCTGAACTAANAGCAAACACGTTAACACGACATGTTTATGTGGGTGAGATTAATTTTGATAAAGCNAAAGCACATTTAAAAAATGGACTACTGCTTATTGAATTNCCCAAAATTGAAGCGGTTAAAGCTGCTCGTTTAGAAATTGAGTAAAACGTATTTACTTACCCCCTCATCATTGGAGGGGGTATTTTTATTCAGAAAGCTTTGCTGTTAATTGGCTAGGTAATAAACCTTGATCTTGATAAACTTATTTTTAAATTTTTTTTACTTTAAATAAANAAATCAATGTTAAAGTGAGATATAAAATAGTATGCCATTATCATTTTCGTTTGGTGAGTAATAAAAGCTAAAAGTAAATTCTAATGGGACGTNAATTTGAGCAGCACGTGATTCGAAATGTAATCTTGATCCTATATAAGNTGGGGTTTTACTTTCTTCTCCATAATTGATTTTAGCTTGATGTAAGAATGTACTNAATTTTAATCGTTTTAAGTAAAACCAACTGCTAAAACTAAGTTCGGGATAAAGTAAAGGTAAATGGTATTCGACTTTTAAACCGAAAAAAGAGTTAAAAGATTGATTAAATGTATAGCCTTCTACATAAGTAATTGTTTCATAAAAACTATAATTGGGGCTATTTTGTGAGCTAATTAGACTATTTGTTTGAAGTGAATGGGTTTTTTTTACTCCTGGAAAATTTAAAGTAATGCTGAGATCTTGGTAACTTCCTTTGTAATAGCTATCTGTAATTGTTTTATGAATTTTTGCTGATATTGATTGATGCCAACGAGTGGAAACAGCTTGATAAGCGCGATCTTGGGTATTTGAAAGTTTTGTTTCAAAAGTAATATAATTTAAACTATCGTTAATGATTTGATAATTTATATTATTGATTGAATAATTTGAGAGTATTGTGGACGAAAATTCGGTGTTAAATTCTGCTCTTTTAACAAAATCTTTTTGACTTTTTATCCAAGGAAATGATAAG
>NZFK01000049.1 GCA_002690645.1 Rickettsiales bacterium | reverse complement strand
TGAAGGAAATACTAAAGAGTCTCAAGAAAACTTAAAACGTACTAAATCGCGAATAGCTGTGATTGAACCAGAAATTAGTCGTAGAAATGAAATTTTAGGAACAAAGGAAACAGAGTATAATGATAAAGTAGCTGAGATAGAAGAAAAGAAAGAAAAGCTAAATAAAAGAGAAGAGCTAAAGAAAAAAAGAGAAAAGCTAAAAGAAAAAATTTCAACAATAACAACAAAACAAGCTAAACTTAAATCAATATCAGAAGATGAAGAAACACTTAAAAAACTTGAAGACGATCAGCAACGTGAGATTGAAAAGTTAAATGATGAGCGTAAAAAAGAACTTGAAAAAAAACAAAAATATAATGAGTTAGTAGATAAAGAAAAAAAACTAAAAAGTGATATAAAACGCAAAAATGATAAAAAAATAGAGAGTGTTCAAAAAGAAAAAGAAATAAATGAAGGGAAGAAAAAAAAGATACAAGAAGAGATAGACGCTATTGTGATTGATAAGACACGGTTAAGTGATTTACAAAGTAAGGAAAAAAGTATTCAAACTAAAAAGTCAGACTATGACCAAAAGAAACAAGAGTTAAAACTGGCTAAAGCAGCGACTCTTTTAGCGGCAAGACAACGAGGTGTTATTGCCCGACGAGAATTTGAGGAGAAGAAAAAAGAAGAAGAAGCTGCGATTAATGTACAGCGAGTTTTTAGAGGCATGCTGGGTCGAAGAGAAGCTAAACAAGCTGCAAACGAAAAAGCAGCTCCCGTTATAGATCCAGCAGCAACAGTAGCTCCTGATACTGGCCCCACAACGGCTACAGATTCGGATAGCTCTTCTAAAGAAATATTGGGTGCTTCAATTGATGATGCACGCAAAAAACGAATTTTAGCGCTTCAGAAAACAGTTGAGTCAATGTCACAACAATTCTTTTTTATACAAAGTAAATCTGTTTCAGATCATATTCAACGTATGACATTGATTTCAAAAGGGACAGGTGAGAAAGAAACTGCTTTAGGAGATTTATCAAAAAAATTGGTAAGTGATTCAAGACATATTGCCAAGTCTCAAAAACATCGTTTTAGACATCATGTTATAGGAGAACTTAGTAAGCATGGTTTTGGTGATGAAACCTTTTCTACTCGTTTTGCTGATTATTTAACAAGGTCTATATCCAGTTCTTACGACAAAGCAGCAAGGCCGAATATGATCCGAAAAATAGCTATGAGACGTTTTGATCAAGAAAAAGGAGCCTTTTTTAATCCGCTTGGGTATTTAACAAATCGCTTAAATTATAACCCAACAAGTGAAATTAAATTAGGACAATTATTTGAAAATACAATTCAAAAATCATCAGAATATGCGATTTCTGGCGCTAATCTTGGGGCTTCTTTCGGAATGAGAACTGGGGAAGCGTTAGGTGCTGCTGCTGTTAATACTCCTTACTATTCATCAAAATTTTTACATGATAAAGCTATAGATGGTTATGATGCACTTCGCGAATTAACAATTTCTCCTGAGTCTAACGAGTTTTATCAAACACGTCTTGAAGCTGTTAAAAGTAAACGTGAACAAAATAAAAAGCTAAGTCAAGAAGATTTTGAAGCTTTTAAAAAAGGATTTCAGGATTATACAAAATATCTAAGACTTCCAAATGAAGAATATTTCAAAGAAAACTATGATCAATTTAATTCTCTAAAAGACCAATTTTCTCAAAAAAATCTGGGTCAACTTGGAAAATCTATAAATTTAAGACAAAAATTTGAATCTTTAAAAGAAAAAGGACTTTCTTACTCTAAAGAGCTATTTAATCTCTATAGTGAAAAATCTAAAAATATTCAAACACCAGACAATACGACAAAAAATTATTTAACTGGTGTAGCATATGGCGTAGGAAATGTAGGTTCAAAAATTGCTGGTGATATAGTGTCGGGGGCATTGTCGGGAGTTTATGATGTAGGATTAGGAATTTATAAAAACTCTAATACTATTAGAGAAACGTCTTCTACTGTGGCAGCTAAAACTCTTGGAACTGTTGGTGCAATTAGTGGTGGAATTACTGGCGGAATTGTTGGTGGAATTGCTGGCGGAATTGTCGGTGGACTACATGATTTAAAGAGAGTTGCCGGGAAAGGGCTTTTGTATTCTAATAAGAGTGTTGCGCAAGGAAAAACAGATTTTACGAATGCTGTAGATAAATATTTCCGTGAGCCCGCGGACGATGCTAAGCCCATCGTGAGTAGTGCCTTAGGAGTTGCGAATGTTATTTATAACAGTCGCAAATTAATGAGTCCAGCCTTAGGTGCTATTATAAAGCCCCTTCAAGTTGGAGTCGGGGCTATTTCTTCTCCTATTTCTCCTTTATTTTCTTATTTTTCTAATAAACCGTATGATGAAGATTTTTCGTCATATAAAGCTAAATATCTTAAAGAAAAGATGGCTGATACAGCTAAAACAGGTGCTACTTTTTCAACACAACAGGTATCTCGACTTTTTGGTTCATATCAATCTCTTCTTGAAAGTAGAAGAGAAGACTATTTTGATCCTGATGATGAGGGAAATAGACGACCTATTTTTCTAGAACGTAACCCAAGTTTAGAAGATGTTAAAAATTACTATGATAGTTTATCACGGTTTCAATCACATTTATTTTCTTTGATGGGCTCTGATCACTCAATGAATACGGCTGTCTCTCAATTAGAGGGAATGTTGGCTAAAGAAGGTATTGGCCAAGAAGTTTTTTCTGATGTTATGGATTTGTTACGTTCTACGGCGCCAAGTTTATTTAATCGCTTAATCACTAAAATGGAAGAACGTGTTGGAACATCGTCTTCTCCAGAACATGAAAAGCTACGTCAATTTGTTAAAGGTTTAGACGGACCATATAATTTAAATACTATTTTGGCTGGAGATTTTGAACGAGTTGAATCTAGAACAAGTTTTTATGATTCTTCTAAGTCAGGTGAAAGTTCTATGGCCCATTTATATGATGATCGCTTTGATTTTTCGGTTTACCGTCGACAATTAATTGAAGAAACCGAACAGCAGCGTGCGGATTTAAAATTAAAGATTATTGCTGCTCAAAGAGTTGCTGGAAATATTGATGAAAGTATTCCTGTTATGGATGAAGGCGTAACAGGAGCGGATTATAGTTATGAAGAACATGTTCAAAAACAAAAAGATCTAAATAGTATTAGTCGTCAAAGATTTGAAAAAGGCTTTGAAGATACTAAAACTACTGTTGAAAGTTTCTATGACATTCCTGGACAATTTAGTGAACTTTCAGCAGCTCTACTTGGTTATGGGGTTGGTGGTGTGGCTGATTCTCCTGGTTTAATGTTTGATGTTGGTAAAAATCTCGGTCTATTTAAAAGTAGTGCTAATAGTGAAAGGAAGATCTATAGAGATGAATTTGGGTCATTTGGCCTTGAATCAGGGTTGTTGGGAGGAGCTAGTAAGGTTGCAGCGGGTGGACTTGGTTATGTGGCTGGTTTTGTGGTTGATGCTGGTAAAAATGTTGGTAAAAAGCTAGGTCTACCTTCTAGTAGTGCTGATGGTGAAGAGAAGATCTATAAAAATGAATTGGGGTCATTTGGCTTTGAATCAGGGTTGTTGGGAGGAGCTAGTAAGGTTGCAGCGGGTGGACTTGGTTATGTGGCTGGTGGGTTAATGGATTTTGGTGTAAATCTAGGTCTACTTCCGAGTCGTGATGATGGTGAAAAGAATAGCTATAGTAGTGAATATAGGTCATCTGGCCTTGAATCAGGGTTGGGAGGATTTGTAGGTATAGGTGAAAATTTTGATCCAATTAAAAAATTTCTTAGTTATTCTTCTGGATTTTTAGGTGGTTTATATGAGACGATTTCTCCTACTTCTTTTGGTGCTACTCAAGCAGATTGGAAAACATTTGAAAATGATTCAATAACAGAAACTGCTGCAATGGAACGTAGAATGCGGTTGGCGTTAAACTTTATTGATAATGATAAAGGTAAATTAAATATTGAAGATTTTGCTGAATTGGGAGAAAAAGAAAAATCTGACTTTATTTCTGAGCTTGTTAAAATAAATAACTTGGATGNTNAANATGACTTGATTAGACAAGATATAGAGTTTTTAAGTCAATTATCGCCAGCTGAGTTGATGCAGTATCGTCAAATGGGCGCTCAATTAAAATTAGGTAACAATGATAGAAGAGTTGATATTAAAAATACAGCAGGGGATGTTGTCGGTTCAGTCTCTGCTCAGGCTTCTGTTTTTACAAGTTTTATTCCAACAAAAGAAGAAATTTCATTAGCTACGTTTAAACCTAAGGTTGAATCGCCAACTGGACATTCAACAATTCTATCACCTAGTGGGGAACTAGATCATCGTGTACCACCTGCTCCTGGGTTTGATGGTAATATTACATCTGGAAATGTGCCTGTTGCACCTGGACGAGATTCTTCTGATGGCAATAAAGGGGTTAATTCAGAGGCAACCCGGTCTGAATATTTTGCTCAAAATTCTGATGTAAAAAGTAGTGATGTGACGACGCATGATGATGAAATGATCCGTTTATTAGGAATATATGAAATTTCTCATCAATATGAAGTTGATATAGCTCAAAAGCGTAGGGACGGACTAGAGGTGACTGATGATGAAATCGTGACTGATGATGAAATTAGGNANTTTGCTAAAAGGATGGCTCCTTCATTAGCGTTTCATATTGTTCAAAGTAATAATTTACCAGATGGGATGTATTCGGATCCTGGTTTACAAGATACTTTAAAAAAATTAGGCTCGGTTATGTCGCCAGCTGAATTATTTAAATTAATAGCAACTGAAATGAGGAAAGAAGATATAACAAATCTTATTTCTGAATTAGATGGATTATCTGAAGATCAATTACGACAAATTGGAATTGGTCAAGATGCAGCTACGATTGATCAAGAGTCTTTAGATATATCCTCAACAAATATCCAAAATACATTGGATGAAATTAGTAAATCATTTCAAGAATTATTAACAAAGGAACAAACTGCTACTACTGATTTTGAATTACTTATGGAAAGAACAGAAGTAGTTAATACTAAATTGACAGAGTTGTTGGGTGTTATACAATCGCCAGCTGGAAGTGATCTTTTAATTAATGCTATTCAATTAGTAGATAATAATACAGCGGCACAAGATGATTTAATTACTGTGATTGCTAGAGGACTTGAATCTGCAGATCGCCAAGCAAATGATTTGGCTATGAAACTTCTAGATGCGACCCAGAAAGCTTTAGATCAAGGTGAAGAACGAAATCAAGATATAAAAGAACAATTTATAGAACGATTTAACCAACGACTTGATGAAACAGAAGCTAATATTAGTGCCGAAGAAGAAAGACGACGTGAAAATATTAAACGGACTATGNAAGGTAATAAGGATAATTATCAAGAAGTTATGACGTTTATAGATAAACAAAAAGTTGATAGAGCAACTACAACTGTTACTCGTGCTGAAACTAATCCTAGAAATTCAGATACAAATCGCTATAATTCAAATACTATTGATCGAATTGAAAAAACTGCTCCAGAAAATGATATTGTAGGTTCTATAATTAGTGGTCTTGGCCCAGAAGCAGANCNACAACGTGACTTTTTACAAACCTTAGACCATATTGAAAAAACATATGGTCCAGATTCAGANGNTCCATTACAACNAACAGACCATATGAATGATTACCTAACTCAACTAATAGGTAGTGATACAGAATCGCCTGATGTNCAGCAACAAAAAATTTCAACTTTACAGGGGCAAATAAAACAGACTATGTTTTCTATTTTAACTTCAATCGANGGTNAGAAATTTGAAGAGTCTACAGTAGTTNAACTTAAATCGTCATTAACAGAAAATAATACAATAAATGTTGACGATTTTGATGGGTTTTATAANNNAGTTATGGAATCTNATAATCAGTCCCTTAAAGATTTAGTGGGATACTTTAGATCATCTTTTGATATGTATGGTTTAACTCAACAAAGGCAAGATGCTCTGGGTGTTAAANTAAATGTTTCAGACAATGATGAGTCACTTCGTCTTGCAACAGAGGAATTAGATACTGTATTGGAAGGATATTNAATAGTAATGTGTTTTTTAAGTTGTAACTGTTTTCGAGTATTTAGGCCCCATGGTAAAATGGTAATTGAAAAAACATTGGTTTTTTGGATAGGAGTTATAGTATGTCTTCTGGTTTAGTTTCCAGNTCTGATGATAAATCAGCAGCTCTTGCAAAACAAGTAAAAGAAATAACATCTAAAATCAAACAAGAAACTAATGTTTCTAAAAATATTCAACGTCTTAAGGATGCGCTAAATAGTAATAAAGAAAATGATATTAATGNAAAGCTTTATAAAACAGTTCAAAATTATATCNAAAATGTTGAAAAATCTTATACTAGTATTGTAGATACTTCTTTTGATCGTAAAATAATTCCTGAAGATAGAACGCTTGTTATTGATACAAACGAAGTGGATGGTTTTATTCGACAATCTATTAAATTTTGTGTCCANAAAATAGATGAAGAAAGTTTATATACACCAGATGAATTAGATAAAGGGCGAAAAAAATATTTAGCTGATTTAGAAGATAACTGTTCTAAACAAATTGATAGCTTATTAAAACAATCCAACTATGCTTCTNAGGATGAAAAGGGAAAACTGAAANAGATAAAANNNCAATTGNAAGAATTCAAANAAATTATTATCGAAAAAACTACNGAAGATCCTAATACAATCTTTTCNAAATTAGAAGAGTTTAGATCTTTAGTTATAGNTTTGGATAAGACTATTTTCTCTTCTGAAACAATTTTAAAAACACAATTACAACAATTTTGTCGGTTGAGTTTGACGANGATAAAAGAAAATAAAGATCCAAAAAAGAATGATTTATATAAAAAAGCCCAAAGTTTGTTATTACTAGATCAATTATTATATAAAAATACTACTTTACAAAAAAACTTAACTTTAGAGTCTGTATTGCAAGATAACACCCTTTCATCTCCTGATATGAATTATGTGGATTGTATTAAAGGTGCATTTACTCTTNCCGGAACTAATATGGAAAGGAAGAAATCACTTGCAGTTGCTAATTCATTACTTAAAACATTGTCTGATTACACAAAAGATACATCAGACAAAAATGNGCATGTTGCTGAACGGGCAAAGGAATTAATTAAGGCTATTCGAGAAGATGTACTGAATTTAATGGCACATGAAGCTTCCTACATAGAAGATTCATTGTTATCAACAAATAAAGACGATTTATATTTAGGGCATAATTTACTTGATAATATGTGGTCTGTTTTAGTTCAAGACTTTGATTTTAAAGGTGTTTTAGGTGCTNAAGGTGACAAAATAAAAACTAATTTTCGTNCTGCAATGGAAAATATTGGTGNCGATGTAGGTATGTTAACTATTACTGCTCGACAAGNATTTGATTCTTTTATGTCTCAAATTGGCATGACTAATATTGAATATAAAAATGCTTTAAGGGGAGTTTGGACGGCTTTTAGAACAGTTATTCAAGAACAAAATGATGACCTTGGGAAAGGTAAAAAAAGTCAGTCTGGTAAAGGTTCAGAGGGAGCTGGGGCAGGAACTGAATCAGATACAGGAATTGGAACAGGTACGGGTATTGCTTCTGGGCAAGTGTCAGGCTCTGAAACCATAGAGCAGACTTCAAATACACAGACAACTATTCAATCTAGTCAATCAGGAAAAACTGGGAAAACTGGAAAGGCGGGTAAGTTTGATAGTGATGAAACTGAGCAGCTTATTTCAAAAGATTTTAATTTTGATCAAATGANNNAAACTATNGAAANTCTTNAGGANATTATTGATATAGAACAAATGGCTNAAAACGGTGAGTATGCTGATTTTTGTACTATCGCTATTTCAANTAAAAATTTAGATNNTNNTGCTNCCNNATATNATGANATTTTTCAGGATGAGGTTAGAGATNAAATGAACGCCAGATTGCAATNTACAATNCCTAAAGATGATCAGGNTAACANATTAGGTATTACAANTTTAATGTTTCNTACAACGGNNNAGTTAAAAGNTTGGTATAAAAATAATCAAGCTTATTTAGATGAACTTGATAAGCGGCCATTAGGTGAATTATTAACAGATANNTATTTTGACNACATTGGTGATGTGTCTTTAAAAGATAAAAAAAATATGTTTAAAAAAATTGTTTTAGCAACCATATACAATAAATTGCCTCCAGATGATAAAAAAAATATTAAAACCTTTCAAACTATTTTTGGTGANTTTGATATGGCGAATCCTATTTTTCTTAATGTAAGAAGGCAGCGTAATACAAGTGTATATGTGAATAATTTGAGGGCAATTCGATCGCCTTATGGTAATCAAAAAGATGATTTGCGGTTGTTAGACAAATTTGAANAAATTGTGNAAATACGGTTAAAAAATTTAAAAAANGATCGTTTGGAATCTAGTAAAATCATTNAAAATGATATCGNAATTATTAAAGCTATTGATAAAAATATTGGTTTAGATAAAGACTTAATTGACGATTCAACTTTTAAAGAAAGTTTTGAAAATTTAATTGAACCTCCTGATGTAAGTTCTGGGTTTAAAAAACAAATTCAAATTTGTGAATTATTATATCGGTCAGATGCATCAAAATTTAAAATATTTTTAAATAGTTTTCAAGATAGTTTAGATTTAGAACGGTTAAACTTTGCATTAACGGCAGAATCAGCTCAATTATTATCGCCGCATGAGTTTAGTCAACTTAAACAAATAATTAGAGCTGCAAGTGTTAAAAAATCAAAACAACCGTCTATTATCTCAAAAAATATTACGCATCATACTAAATATTTTTTATCAAACTATGCCAAAGGTGAACGATCAATTTCTCATTTTATTCCTGTTATGCGTTCTTTAGTTTCTTTTTTAATTACAACGGGCTCTAATTATAAAAAANCAGATAGCAGTCCTATACACCCTGAATTACATTCTTTACATCAGAAATTAGTTCAATTACAAGATGATGATTATCTTAATGAAGAGGTTAAAGAACGATATAAAGATAAAAAACTGGATGAAAAACAATTTGAGTTAGCAAAATTTCAGTTTTTAGTAGAAGAAACGTTTGCTATTTCTCAAAATATTGATGAAACTTTAAAAAATAGACCTTTTATGGCACTAGGTCATATTAACTTACTTCAATCGGCTATGGTCATTTTGGATGATACTCCTTTTACTTTTAATCCAACCTCTAGAAAAACTGTTTTTAAAGATCCTGAAACACAGGAAGATTTAGAGTTATTTGTTAAAGAAGGAGCTGAAGGATTTAAAAAATATCTTGAAGATAATTCAAGTTCTGTTTTTGAATCTATTAAGACAAAGNTCAGAGAAGGTTCATTTAAACTTAATAAAGAACTTTTGGGATTTTTTAAAACACTTGATGATGACTTTGTATCAACTGTTTTTAAACCAATANAAGTTGAANAGAAAGAAGATGTCACCTTGGCTNTAGGTAAGGNATTAAAAATTAATAAGATTGAAAACTCTGAGGATTTAAAAAAAGTTAATAAAAAAGAAAATGTGATTTTGGCAAATTTAAATATGGGTACTTTTAAACGAGCTTCTCTTAAAAAACCTTTAGCTGATATTAAGAAATTAAAACTTGATTATCTAAATGCCCATATCAAAGAAGTTNAAGAATTTATTNATAAAAAAATTGATTTTTCATTTAAAGATACTCCTGATTTTGATCAAATGATTTCATTAACTTTAACGTATTTAGAAACGACTGATGATGATATCNATGAAAAATTTGAATTATTAGATAGGTTATCAAAAAAAGTGCCTATAGATCAGCGTGCTAAATTAAATTATGTTAGAAATGAGATTATTACGAAGGATTATGTGAAAAAGTTTAACTTTGATAANAATATTGACGTTTTATTAACTTATATGCAAAATAATATTGCCTACATTACGCAATCTCCTGATCTTGCGGTTGATTTTTTAGAAAATTTAAGTCGACAAATTCAAGATAATATTAATGATTCCAAAAAACTTGATAAAATTCTTGCTGTTTTAATGACAGTCCCTCAAAGTCATCATGAAGGGCCGACTATTATTGATCATGTGATTAATGTAGCAAATTTATCTGATAGAAAAGAAGGTGAAATAGAAACATTTTTTGCTCGATTTAGGTCGGTATTAAAAAAACGTGCTAGTGAAGGCAAACAAACAGAAATTGATGAGGCTGATTATGAGAANATGAAATCAAAGCCATTGAATGAATTATTAAAAGAAAAACATTTAAATCGTGTAAAATATTTTGTTGATTTGAAGGCTATAGAATGGCTTACTACTAATCAAATTGCTTTGAAATCAATTACGCGATCATCATTAGTTAACGATAAAACAAGTGTTGATGTCATTATTAAAAGGTTAGTTGATCAGCAGCACTTTTCGCATAAGTCTAAACCTTTTATTTCAANAAGTTATTCTCCTTCAACATATTTCTTTTCTCAACGATTTAAAGATTTAACTATGGTGACTCGGAAAAATATTTTTAAAAATATTTTTGCAAGTAAACCTACTACTGAAACGATTAAGAAAGATTTAAATTTTGTTAAAAAGTCAATTGAAGATTTTAAATCTAAAATTGATGAAAAGACATTGTCAACAAATGATGATTTTATTTTGGTTGAACTTCTTACTGCATTTGACAAACATTACTCTAATGTCAAATATTCTGATATTAATTTAAATCGAGATTTTAAAAAATTACTTGAAAAAGAAATTATTCATAACCAGGGTAGTATGTTAACTATGTTAATACCCAAACTGACGTCTAGCCGATCAGGTATTATTTCAAAGTCATTAGAAAATGGCTTTTCTGATATGTTTAGGTCGATAATTACAGGTAAAGAATCTGGTAAACGAGCTGAACATTATTANAAGAGTGTTAAATCTTTTATTAGGTCTGCTTTAACTAATCCCTTTTTAGAAAAAGAAGATGATAAAATTGCTTTACGTAAATTTTATACTAATATGATTTCGAATGTATCTTATGATGCTCGTACAGATGTTAAAGATCTAATGAATGTGTTTAATATGGAAACAAAAGGGGTTCTAATTTCTGTCGAGCTATTACATTCGAAATTGATTCAAGATAACATTAATATTAATCAATCTGATATTGCGGATTTACTTAGTTTTTTTACTAAAAAAGATTGGATGACATTGGANTTTGTTGTAACGGAAAATTTTCCTAGTGAAGTTAGTAAATTTAGTGTTTTTCCAAGATTAGAATCGTATAAAAGTCAGATCTTTTTTGCTATTCAGGATATTGTAAAAAATAAGACGATATCAAAAGTGGATTCGAAAATGGATACTGAATTGGCTACTTTATTAGCGTCTCAGCCTAATTTAAAATCAANTTTATTAGATGATGGCATTATTAATGATAGGTCAGAAGTTATGAGGTCTGTAGATATTGATACATTTAAAGAGAAAAATTTAGATGATATGAAAAATCAAGATAAAGAACTAACTGATATTTTAAACAAAATTAATGAACAGTTTCAAAAAGAATTAGAGTCATATAAAATTGCTTTTGATGGTTACTTAGGTGNAGAGTATCATAACCCGTTATTAACTTTTTTAAAGCAACGTGGATATTTGAGAAATGGTGAATTAAATTTACCAAAATATTCTGGATTGGATCAATTTACTCAAAAACAGCATGTTGAAAAAATAAATAAAATTTCAAAAGCAATACAAAGACACTTTAAAAAAGATCCTAGTCTGNCAGCTATTTCTGAAGAAGAAATACAAAGAGCGGTCCATAACTTAAGTCGCTCTTTCTCTGTTCAAACACCTAATCAATTAGATTTTATGAAGCAAATGATTATTGATTCAAGAGGTGACATTTTATTGCCTAAAAATTATAAGGAACCTATTTTAACAACAGTTAAAGGAAGTGATAGTGAGCGTCGCGCTGAAAAACTTTTATCAGGGGATCTACGTACGGTTGATTTTGATAAGAGAGCTTTAAATGTAAATCAAATTGACTATTGGTATTCTGATTCAATGATGAATCAAACCGCTGATTTATTGACGGATTGTTTTCATTCTAAAGGGTTAGGCCAACAAGTTTCGGATGAGAATTTAGCCACGATACGAACAAATTTAATGATTGGAATTAGGTCTTTAAGTACAGACAAATTAGCGTCATTATTACTAAACCCACATTTGTCGGATATTGCAAGACAACATATAGTTCAATCTTTTTGTATTTACAATATTAATCCTGAGAATATTAGAGATAAAAAAGAGCAAATTATTAGTCCTAAATTAAGGGATTTAGTCGAAAAAGTTTCACAAAAAAATAATGAATATATTCCAGGTGCTATCATTTCTAGAGAATATCAACAGGTTATAGAGCTGGTTAAACAGTATTTAGATCGTCAATTATTATTAGGTAACCGCTTTTTTTCAACTAAAAAATCGTCTCTTTCGCCGAAACAGGTCGAGTATATTAGAGATGAAATCTTTTCTCAGTATAAAGAACTTTATGGTAAGAAGGGGGCTAATACTATTTTAAATGGTCATAACATAAAAGACTTTGGCTTAACTCCGATTCCAGATACTGATGCAAAACTTGATGCGTTACGGTTATCTTTTACTCAAAAGTTTGTTTCTAAAGAAAATGCTACATGGGATAATATTGTTTCATTTATGCGAGAAAATAATCAAAATGGNAATCAACTTGGTTTNTTTGAATTTTTTAATCTCGCTTCTGTTATGGATAAAGACCCAAATAATAAAGTTGAGTCTTTATATTCTCATCTTCTTCAATCTATTGTAAATAAGGCAGCAATGGAAAATATTCCTATTTCTCAATTATTGTTTTCGTTAATGATGTCATTAAATCTTTTTTGTCCTAACCATACGTTAAATGGGATTATTCGAACGCTTGAAACACATGGTGTTGAGTTTAAAGATAATCAAATGAATCTTGAATTTAATTTTATAGATTTGCCACAATCTGTAAAAGANCAACAACTTATTCAACTTTGGAAAACTAGTGATATTGATGATGAATCTAAAAAGAAATTTTCCGAATTCTTTGANAATATAAAAAAAGCTAAATCACGAAAAGATAAGGTTGATAATGTTGTTAAAGCGATGGAATATGCTATATCAAATAACTTTCCTCAAAANCAAATTAGTAAGGGTGTTCGATTTGATAAAGAACATTGGAAAGAAGAAGAAGGTCTAAAAATTAAAATTAAACCTAGAACACGAGTTGACCCAACTTATATTGAACCTGAAATTGATGATGATGAGTTTCCGGATTATATTTAGCACTAGTATGAATAAATGGTATTGTTTGTGTAGTCTTTTTTGTATAATAGGATTATGAATATCGATAGATCTATTTTAGATAATTTATCCCAAGAGCAAATTCTTTTTGCTGCTGATTTTTTAGAACGTATTTTTTTGAAAAATAAAAAGAATATTGTTTTATCTGATCAGGTTTCAATCGATGCTGTTGTTGTTATGTTAAAATCNTCAAAACAAGATGCTTTATCAAGTAGTTTATTTTCAGCATTATCACAAGTTAATCAGAATCAAATTTTAGACCAATTTAAAGATGATGAAAAATATTTACTTTTGAGTATTTTAACGGANTTAAATGATATCAAATATAATTTTGAAAAATTTAATGATGAAGAAAAAAAAGTTTTTTTAGAATTTCTTTANGAAAAAAATACACTTGTATATAAAGAATTTACAGATTTTATTAACCCAAGTATTGATATAGTTGAAGGGATTATTATCGATCAACCTAAAGTTGCTATTTCAGATATTATTAAAGATGTTTCTTTATTAACCGATTTAATTATTAATGATGATCAGTCTGTGGAAGATTGTAAATCTTATGCTCAAGTACTTATCAATAAGTACCAAATACAAGATTTAACAATTTTTGTGAGAGAATTTATCGTAATGATACGCGATATGAAGCTAACGTTGTCTTCAAAACATGATTTTTTCATTTATGTTAAATTTTACAATCTGATTCAATTATTTGTTTTTATTAAAGATGATTACATAGACTATGTTAACCCTGTTATTGACCAATTTTTGCTTTCGATGGGTTCTATTAATGGATTGGACTGGAGAATAAAGTTGTTTGAGCAGTTACCTGAATTTATTATACGGATTTGTTTGGAAAAGTTATCTAAATTCGAAACTATTTCAAATCAAAAACAACGTAATTTTTATTGTAAATTGTTTAATGANTTTAAAGATAATTTAGATCATAAAGATGTTAAAAACCTTAAATATGCTTTTGAACAGTTATAAAATTTCATTTAAACTATAATTATGGACATTGTTTTAAATTTTATAGTAGAAAATATTGTACTGGTTATTATTATTAGTATTCCTACTATTTATTTAGTGATTCGAGATTTAAGTTTGGCATCTCAAAAAAAGATGCAACATAAACGCCGTCTCGAGGAAATTGCGGCATCTGAAAGACGTCTCGATACCCTTTATAAAAAAATTAATGATAATCGAAAAGACTTAGCTAATAAAATAAAAGACATTGAAGATAAACTTCAGGATTCAATTGATAACAATGAACAATAAAGAACGTGAGTTTTTAGAAAAATATAGTTTAGATAATAAAAAGTTTGAAGAATTGCTTTCAGGCCCNGATTCACCACAAAAAGTNGAAGCTTATTTTAAAGAATTTGCAGATGATGTCTTTTCTCAACTTATGGCAGATTTAGCTGTTTTTANAAATTTACCTAAACGGTCAGATGATCAAAAAAAAGCTATTAGTAAATTAAAACAAGATTTTATTCGTCAACGCCAAGAAGAAGTTAAAGATGANGAGGCTAAAAAAGCNGAACCCGTTAAATCAACTAAAGTTGATTCTTTGAAAAAAACTGAACCTGAATTGGTTGATCATGTTTCAGCAAACGTTCTTAAACCCAAAAAGAATACTCGTAAGCCAAAGCCAATTAAAGTGAAACCTAAAAAAGTTTATGCTGTTAAAAGTAAAAGTGAACCGAAGAAAGAGCCTGTTANTGAACAACCTAAAATTTCTGTGTCAGATAAAAAAACNGCTACCCCATTAATTGAAAATATTGTGAAGTTTTTTAATAAATTTAAACCTAAAGTAAGGCGAGTTTCTAAAAAAATTAAAACTAAAAAAGTTGATACNGAAGCTTTAAAGAAACGAGAAGGTGACCTNAAAGATNTACATGATTCTTCAAAGAAGGGTACGACTTATTAATGGCGGAACAGTATCCAGAAGAACAACGCTATAAAGATAGAGCGAACCGATTTAGAATAGAAGGGGCTTTGGTTTTAAAGAACAGAACAGGCCGATTTTTTTTTTATTTGCTTAAAACTTTATGGTTTCCATTACAGTTTATNGAATATTGTTTTTATATTTTAGTTTNTAGTATCTTTCGAAAAAAAAGCTACGCTTTACTATATAACTATCAAAAGCGTTTTTTTACTTCTTTTTTTAAAGATGAACGTGTTATTCCGGTTGAAATTTATCCTATTCCTAAATCGTTTCCNAAGCCAACACTTATTTTTACTAATCGTTCATCAAATTTAATTAGTCCATTTTTATTAACCTTGTTCAAATCTAAAGTTCATATTCCGGTACAAGATAGTCTTAAAGGGTTTCCTTTAAACATGATAATACGTTTTTTTTCGATGGGACATTTTATCTATTCTTTTGGGTATCGTGATAATGCTTTAGATNAGCAAATTGAAACACTACATACTTTACTTAAAACAGATCGACCTGTAATTAGTTTTTTGAATAAAGGTTTTGCATCGCAATCTGGTCAGGACGCTCTTCATATTTATTCTGAAGTTTTAGATTTTATTCGGTCCGATATTCATTGTTATTTTGTTCGATTGCCGCATTTTGAATTTAATAATATAACTACATTTTCAAATCCAAACTTTATTTCAGTCACTTTGAAAAGTAAAGAAGATTTATTTGATGNGGTTGATCTTACAAATGATACTGAAGTTATTGAACAGCTTGTTTCTTTTTTTAATTTTNGATATGGTAAGTTTATATGAAAAATAGTGAATCTTGTTTTGAAACGTTGTTATATACACAGCTATTTTCACGTGTTGGTTTTAACTTAAATTCTCTTCAATCTAGTCATAAACTTTATTTGCAACATTTTTTTGAGGGTAGAGATAATTCTTATTTTATTGATACAGATCGCTTAACNTTAAATCCTTATGAAAAAGATGTTTATCCATTAATAAAACTTTTAAAAGTTGTTCCAGAAATTGAAGAAAAACAACCCTTTATAAAGAAAGTTATATCTTCTTTTCAATCAAAAAAAGTCAAAGAAGATAAAATAAATAATATTGATTTTTCTTTTTANTTTAGCCCAACATTTAAAAAACATATATTAACTTCACCTATTATTTCATATCAAAAAATTGCTCAACATGATATTAAGCCTTTGACTGATTGCTATTTAAGTCAACTTCAAGATAATGTTAAATCAATACAATTATTACTAAAAAAACATGACTATTTTGCGGATACGCAGCTTAGTTTTTTATTTGAGTCGATTTTATTAACGCTTCAAAAGGATTTTCATTTTAATCTTAAAGATTTTGATAACCTTTACAAGTTGGTAACAAAGTTATTTAAAGAGATTAATNATGTTTATCGGATTAAGTATTTTAAAAATACTGATCTTTTGAAAAAAGATATTAGTATTTTTATACCATTAGTCTTAGAACAATTTNAACTTTTATTTAAATTATTAAATGATATTAATAATTTATTTATCCATTCACAATTATATAAAACACATGTNTTGTTATTTATTATTGAAAAGTCAGAACAAAAAAAGTTATCGGATAAACAACGCCATTATTTTTTAGATCAGTTATACCGATTATTAAATGATTTTTCATATAGTGAAGGCTTTTTAAGTTCTTTGTTTGAAACAGCAAAAGGGATAGTCCAAACGTCTAAAGATTTAGCTAATTTTATCGAGTCAAAATCTTCGAATCAAGAAAGTATTGAGCTTTATCGAGATGTAATTAAGCTTTATGATTTTTTTCAGGAGGAAACACTTCATTTTAAGAGCACTTTTTTTGATGTATTACTTCGTTATTTAGTAACGTCATATACTATTCATAATGGTGAGTACCGTTCGATATCTGAACGATTTATTTTTGAAGCGTTTGAACGGTTTGCATGGCATGACATGGCTGACTCTACTATAAGACATATGGCATCTACACTTGATGAACTTGTTCCAATAATTAATTCTTTTGATAGTTCCTTATTAGAACTTCAAGACAATAGTATGACCATNACTGAAGCTCAAAAAGAAAGGGTTGTTTATTTATTATTATCTCTTGAAACAGTTTTTACATTATTAGGTATGTTATTGTTGTTTCACTTTAAAATGGATGCCTACTTATTTCAAAGNCGAACATTATTTGCATTACAAAAAGATATTGATCAACGATTTAAAACATCTTTTTCTTCGTTGTTACTTCAGTTATTNTGTCTTTGTTTACCGCCTAAATCTATTAATGAACTTTGTGCAGGAATGGCAGAATTATCATCTTCTAAACTTACTAGGGAATTAATTTCGTCTTCTGTCGATATCATTAANCATGAACAATTTCATCCTTCTTTTAAAGATTCTAACGATTGGTGGAATAGTATATTTTTTATAAATTATTGGAAGACNACTTCACGTCAAACACTTTTTTCTATGCCAGAGAAATGTTGGCGTTTGTTATTAATGGATTGGTCTGCAAATGAACTTTATTATTCTCCATTACTGCATCAGTTANTGAGTTATTATAAAACACATCAAAAAGAAAAATTTATATTTGATTTATTAGTNTATTTAATTGAAAAAAATACGGAATCTTTAGTTTCTCATAATGAGGATTTATTAAAAGTTTTGTATTTAAAATCGCTNGAATATCAGCTTGATCATTCAGGTTTATCACCGTACTCGATTTATTTTACTGTACATTTAGATAATCTACGTGAACATTTGGTTTTAATTGATTTAATCGATTCAGATGACACTATTTTGTATTCAGCTATTTTGGTNACGTATTTAAATCGGTTTTTTGAAGATTTTATCAATATCGCAGTGACTGAAAATGATTATGTTGTAATGCATATTATTGAACAACTTGGGTATGCAGTTTTTGTTAAAAATTTATTTCGTTTAGCCGAGCTTAATACCGATTTGTTTGAAAAATATTTTTCATTTTTTTCTTCTTATGTTGTTACGAATCATAATTTTTTAGACCTTTTTCTTACTACATTTAGTAAAGANCATATTGACCCGAAACTATATGCAGCTCTTCAGTTAAAAATTAAAGAATTGATGACACAAGGTCATTCTTACACAAAATATTTGGCAATGAAAATTAGTGATTCGGTTGGTTTTTCTGATATNTTAAAAATCGATTTGAAATTGCCTTCAAAATTAATGAATCATGATGTTATTGCTGATTTAAGTTATTTTATTTTGATTATTCTTCAAAAGTCACAAGAGTTTTTATTTGATAAAACATCTTTAGATAAATTAGAATTTCAGATTAAAGTTCGAACTGTTCTTACTGAAAAACTTGATACTACATTATTGCTATTNAATGAATCTTTAGCCAATGAATTAACCGTTATTTTGAACTATGCAGAANAAGGCGATCAAAATTGTATTAAACGAATAGAAAAGTTTAGAGCCATTGTAATTGGGTCCCAGCATATTTCATTACAGCAACAAATTTTACTATATCAATGGATATTTTTAATTTCGTTTGCTTATTTTGATTCTTTTTCTAAGTGGTTNAGTGTGGATGTATTATTGTTTATTCCTTTTCATAAAAAACCAATCTTATTTAATGATTTAAATGTTAATATATTTACGAACTATATTATTCCAACTGTTATGTTATCGCGTCGTTCTGACTATGTAATTTACTTTTTGTTATTAAGTATTGAAGACATAAAAAATAACCCTGAAAGGCAATCAAATTTAAAATTTATTCTATCATTNTTGGGTAGTAGTTTGGATTTTATTTCATCTTTAGATGAACGCGAAAAAGTTGATCTATTAGAATTAAAACAGGCGTTAAAGAAATTATTGGATTTATTATATCAGTCTTTTCAAAGACAAGATTCTATTAAAGAAAGTTTGGTTTTTGAATTAGTTGAATTAACTAAAAAACTATTTAGTTTTTGTTTGATTGAGCTTGACCATGATTTTTTTATTTGGCTAAANCAAGANTATCTTAATCTTTCAGATCAAAATCAATTAATCGATCCTTTGTTAAATGACTTTGAAACAGTACAGCACTTTTTAACTTGGTTAAAGCTATCTTACAATGATTTGCTCTATTTAAATGATGACGANTTTTATTCTCAGTGTGAAGCGATTAAGAAAAACAATTTTTGTATCTTATANCTTAAATCTTTTTCGATGATGCTTCTTTATAAATTTGTTGGATTGTTGTTAGTTAGGTTAAGGGATTCTGAATCTAAAGAACATCAATCTTTACTGGTCTATTTACTTAATACTATTTTTTCGACATCATTTTCGTTTTTAGAGTGGAAAAACTCTAGATTATTGCGTGAATTTATTAAAGATTTTTTTGTGAATGATCAATTTAATCATTTTATTCATTTATTTTATTTTGAGTCTACTGTGGACGAGCAATACCAGTTTTTTGATTTCTTAGCGCTATCTTCGATATTTCTAAAACAACAATTGCTTTCTTTATATCAAAGTGGCCACCTAATTACAGACTCAAAACAACAAGAACTTATGCTTAGTATTATTGATAATGTTATTGAAAAGGGGTTATCTATAAATAACGGTGTTGTTGCAAGTAAAACATATCATTTAATTGATACGCTTTTATCGTTTAATTTAACTATTGCTAATGGTCGAGTAAGTGATTTATATCAAGTTGAAAGTTTAGCAAAGCAATTATTAAATGATTTTGTTAGCGGACTAGATATTATTTATTTGGTTCAAAAGTCATTTTATTTGTTATCTTTTTTTGTGGCGAATGAAAAGGACCCAACTTTTAAAAATCTTACATTAGCTGAAAGAAGGGAAACATTATTTTTTAGTTTAGAGTTATTGTGTCAACACCTACAATCTGTTAAACGTCATCCGCAAGTTGAAGAATCTTTAATAGCGGTTCTTGATCGTTCGATGTTTTATTTTATTCAAGCTTGGCTTCATGATTATTTGAGATTTAATTATTCAGTTGAATCACATAATGCCCAGCAAGCATCGATGACAACACTTATTATAGAGCATTTTGATTATCGAGAAATGCTTTCTGAAATATTACCTCACTTTAATAAAGATTTGTTTGTATTAACACGGTTAATTTCTTTATTTGCCCATGATAAAAGTGGTAGAAAAGATCAGATTTTATTTTATTTAGCTCAAGAATTTTTAGTTTTAGAAAACTTTAAAGGAAATGAGTTAACGACTTTNTTTTATAAGGCTATAGAATATAATTACTCACCAAATACTTTTATTGAATTGTTTCATTTAGCTTCTTCTAAAGAATTTATTCTGGATCTTCTTTTAACAGATATTGGGTTATGTGTGTTTNTTTTTGACGATAATAATTTATTTAAATTTATAAAAAAAGAGTCTTTTTTAGAGCTTGGGCAGCAACATGAATATGTCTTTTGTTTATTTAAATTATTTTATCCAGATATGGCTTCNGAAGCTATGTTTGGTGAATTAGCGGAATATACTCAGGATATTAGATTCGATTATTTTGTTAACAAGAATGCTAAAATTAAAGCTACTGATATTGAGTCTGTTTCACATTGTTTTGCAAAGTTATTTGTTAATACATCACCTTATATTGGACCTATCTTAACAATATTATATTTGAATCAACCCAAATTATTTTGGGAAATTATTTTGAATTCGAAATATGATTTGATTTCATTATTTGTTGAGTTTTTATTAAGACCAAATCTATATTCACATCATTTAAATAATAGTTTGGTTTTTGAATGGATAAATCATTCTGCAATAAAATTTTATTTACAGCGGAAATTAAATAAGAAAGAATTTAGTTATTTTATAAAGGATACGTCAGTAAGCGTTATTTATTTTTTAGGAACTTTAAACGATCATTATTTGTCGTTAATCACACAGAAAAACTTGTCTGATTTCATAAAGTTTTGTTTTGTTACAAACCAGTTTATGTTTTTATTTGATAAGGTTAATTATTTTATTGATACTTTTTCTGAACGATTATTTAATGTTGTTTATGAGTTTGAGGATGCATTTGCTCGCGATAGATATTATTTATTANTATTTTTATCTTATTTAGANGAGTTTAGTTTTTATTCAGTTTTACAATATATAGAAAAAAAATATCATCTCAAAAAAGAAAAAACATTGACCTTAATTGTTCAGNTATTTTTAGAGTTAGGATTACATCATAGACTTGTTCAATTGAATTTACATATTCGNCCACTTCTNCACAAATTAGATTCGGAACTATTGGAATCATTTAATCAATATGGTGTTTCACATTATGTTTCATACTCTGAGATTTGTTATACATCGCATTTAAAATTTGATGAACATATCGATATTTTACAAAACTTTAACTTTTTACCTAGTTTGATTTCAAGAAATTATCAAACGGATTTAGCTAATGCGTTATCAGATCATAAAGAATCAACATACTTATTAGATTTAGCAGTTAATAATGCCCATTTGTTTAAATATATTTTATTGAATAANCGTTTTGCTATTGCTCTAAGACATGCAATGGCATACGGAAACTTTCAAAGTGATTACACCTTATATCATCAAATTGAGAAAACTGTGTTTCAGTTTAATTATTTTGAGTCGTTAATTTTTGCTTTTCATTATGTCCAAGATTTATTATTAGAAGATCAAAAAATTGAGCTTAAATCTCTTTTCCAGTCAGTAGTGACAAAATCTATTTTGGGTGAATTTAATTCGTCTTATAGTAAAGAAGAGTTTAGTAAAGACTTTCTTATTTTAATTGGAGGGCCTTTACAAAATGTTATTGATTTGGATCCNTTATTAAACAAGGTTGTTACAAATTTATTTTCTAAAGAGGTTCCTAACGATTCATCTTTTAACTTTTTATCTTTTTTAGTCTCATTTTCATCNAATAAAGAGATAGATTTATATCAAAAAGAGTATGTTTATAAAAAAATAGAAGCTTCAAGTAGAACCTCTTTAGGTAGACAAGAAATTTATGTTTTTTTTCATTATCAGCATGCTATTTGGGATTTAAATTTATTTTTTGAATTTATAAATGGTTGGCAAACTGAAAATAGCTTATATGACGTGTTATTTTCTAATGTTACTAAATCACTTGATTCTATTATTTTAAATGATACTTTAGATGGATTAGNACATTATATTGTTTCAGCTCCAATAGAAGCTGTAAGTGTAAGCCAATTAGACAAGTTATTGGCAGTAACGGCATTTTTAATTGAAAAAGGGTATTCGAAACAGTTATTACTGAGATGGTTAAAAGAAAAAGTAGTAGATTGTTTTGATTCTTCANACGCATCATCNTGGGTACATTTATTTGATATTACTGTGCTTGATGATCATTCTTTCTTAAGTCTATTTAACGTACTGATTTCAAAGTTAAGTCTCGATCATTTAGATTCTTTTTTTCAACCTATAAGACATCATCATCTATTTTTTAAATTATGGGCTACTTATTTATCTTTTCAAGATTCACATCTTTTCTTATCTAAAATGAATTTTGCTTCAGATCCAGTTCATTTGTTTATGAAACATTTTATTAATGAGTTGATTCAAACAAAAAGTAAACGTTTATTTGAATTTGCTCAAATTCATGAAAGTCATAACATGGTCTTAGATTACTTTTTTACTTTATTATATGATGATTATTTTGTTCATGAAAAAGTAGAAGAGACGGTTTTATTACAGCAACAAAGTAACCCTTTTATTCTACTTATTAAACAAGCTATTCAGTTAAAAGAAGAGTCTTTTTTACGCTTATTTTTTCGCTTATTACAACATTTTTTTATTCCTCAAAAAAAAACCTTTTTCTTGGTTTTTCAATGAGATTTTTGAACTCTATCGNTTAAATGTTTCTGATTTTAATTTTATTGAGTTGCCTGAAGATAANATTTTAGACTTTATGAAGTTATTAGCTAAAGCAGGTTTAATTGATGGGCAAGGGTTTATTTTTAAAGAATTATTTTATCCGATTGAAAAAGAAAAATTTAAACAGTTTTTAATGAGCGAGTCTTGGACGGAAAAAGAAGAATTATTTTATGTAGATTGCTATAAAATTATTAGTCAGAAAGTTGAACAACGACAGTTGGTTTTGAAATTATTAGTCGAAGTTGTTCCTGAACTTATTGTTAACAAAAATGATGATGATTTATTGTCTAATAGATCTGTTGGGGGATATGTTTTTACTAATTCTGTTTCATTAATCAATATCATTTTTCGTTTTTATAAAGATTCATCATTTTATAAAATTTTGCTTAACGAACTTATGTTTTATATTCCTTTGGAAAGTAAATCGTTGCAATTAATTTATAACCAATTTTCTCTTCTCTCAGATCAGTTGATTGTTCAATTTTTATTAGATCCATTGTTAAGTGTTAAATCTAGAGAAATGTTTTGTTATGGCATGTTGCTTTTTCAAAAGGAAGAAGAATCTTTTGGTTATGCAAAAAAATGGATTTATTTAATATTAAATTCCTTGATGTCAGAATATAAATCTAATTGGTTGATTTCAGTAAACCATAATAATTTAGTTGCTCATTTAGAAATTTTATTGTTCTTCTTTTTNCATTTTCCTGAAGACTTTTTACAGCTTCTTANCGAAACTTATTCTGATTTANGCCAATATGATTTTTTTGATTTTCATCAATTATATCGTTGTAAACTCCAAATGGAAATTAAATGGTATAACGTTTTAAATGAAAGTAAATCGGTTTTAACTCAGCTTGAAGAGGTAAGTAATAAATTACAAGATGAAGGGTTTACTTTATTTCAAATTTTATTTTCATATCGCATGATGTCTGTTTTTGATCAAGCTATTTATGAGCTTTATGTTCAGAATCTTTTTGATCAATTTTCTAATTCTGCGTTTATTCAAAATAATGATTATGATCCGCGGTTTTTAACTCTTTTAAATTATATGATTCCTTCAAAAAAGGTCGGTTTTATTGAGGAGAGTTTTTGGACAAAAATTGATTACTCAGCCCAATTTAGAGAGTGGTTAGCAAAGGAAAACCATATTGATGACGATGACGTTTGTTTACTTAATCATTTGACTGATCTTCAGTCTGTTACCAATATTGCTACTTTATATTTATCTTTTCTAGATCATGGATCTGGTTATTATTTTAAATTAATGGAAGACCCTGACTATTTAATGGTTGAGGCTAAAAACTACTTTCAACACTTTTTTAATGAGCTAAATCAGGAAAAAGTTTTATCACGCTTTGAACTTATNCAAACGGTTGTATTAATGCGACGATTATCTGGTGAATTTGGATATTTTAAGAATATGTTTATTGATATTGATTTATGTATAGAGTTTTTAAATTTGTTTGAGAAAGGCGAGGTTATGTCGCTTTTGAGCTTAAAATATACGGGTCTTTTTAAAGAACTTTTTAATTCTTTTGTTCAATTTAATGANGGTGATGTCTCATATACATTGATTCAAAAATGGTTAAATAAATTTGGTATCTATATTCAACCTGAAGATTTTACGGATTCTTTTGTAAAAGAAACCGACTTAACTAAATTGTTTGATTATTTAAAATTAGAAAATGTTCTTAATTATAATCATAAACTGGTAAGAGAATTCCACTCTGGGTTTAAATTAGAAGTTCCTTCATTTGCAATTCAAAAAAATAAAAAATATCTTTCGGCTATTCATTCTATTTTAAATGATAAAAGATCAACATTGCTTTCGATTGTCAAAATTCAGTTATTTGTAGGATATTTGTTTGATTATAAGCATGGCTTTAACGCTAATAATTTTATTCAACTGATTGATAGTATAAAAGAAGCTGAATGGTATTTTATTAAAGTGCTATTGGTACAACCTATTTATCATTATAAAAGCTTATTTGATTATATTAAGGTTTGTATTAAAAAATATGATGACCGTTTTGAATTAGAAAATTCGTTACACTCTTTTAAGAAAGCTGCTGCTCTTATTCATAGTTTTAATAATGATCGTAAGACGGCTTTAAAACGTGCATTTTCAGTTACTATGGTTAAATCTAGACCTACTGTGACACGTCTTTATGAACTATTAGATTCTTTAAGTACTATTTAATTTATTTCGCTATCGCAAAAAATGCTAATGCGGCTGCGAATAGCGTATCATCATCTAGTNTGAATTTTGGGTTGTGGGCTGGAATAATTAATCCGTTTTTATTACGGGCTCCAATTCGAATAAATGTTGCTGGGATTTGTTGTGCGTAGTATCCAAAATCTTCTCCTGCTAGATTAGGTCTTTTTAATGCCACACATGATTTTTTTCCAAATTCTTTTGTTAANCATTCTTTGACTTTTTTATTTGTTTTTTGATTATTTAAAATTGCAGGACTAGATGAAGTAAAGTTTAGCTCTACCTGCAAGTTATGGTTTTTTCCTATTGCTTTGGCATGTTTTTTAAATTCGTTTATGATGTAGTTTTTGTTTTCTTCACTTAAACTTCTNATGGATCCTTCAACTGTTACAGATTCAGGCGAAATATTATTTGCTGTCCCTGCATGAATCGTTCCTAACCCTAAAATAATTGGTTCAGTAGAATGAGGTGCTTTTTCAGTTAATGTAGTTAACATTGGAATTATTTCAGCTAAGGCAGGTAGTGGTGACTGACCTTCTTCAGGACGAGCAATATGACTGCTTTTNCCTGTAAGTTTAAGGTTATAGATAGTGCTTGTTGCAGAGATATATCCATCATGAANGACAAATTCGCCGACTTGATAATTTAAATCTACATGTCCTCCATAAATTTCTGTTACGTTTTGAAGATAGTTTGTTTTTAAGACAATGTTTGCTCCTACGCTTATCTCTTCTGCTGGTTGAAAAATGAATATCACATCTTGTTTGGGTTGATATTTATTCAGTAAATGAAGCGTAGCTAAAAGCCAGGCGCTATGCATATCGTGTCCGCATGCATGCATTTTCCCAGCTATAGTTGANTTATATTTAAGAGTTGTTTCTTCTTGAATCGGAAGGGCATCCATATCTGCTCGTAATGCTATTGGTTTTAGCGTTGGGTTACTGCCTTTAATACAGCCGATTAAGCCTGTAGGAGATAAATCTTTGATGTATGCACAATTGAGTTTGGAGCATTCGGCTTTTATTAAGGCTGTTGTTTTAATTTCTTCTAGTGATAGCTCAGGATATTGATGAATTTTGTGGCGTATTGAAATGAGNTGTGTTGCAAGCTTTGGCGATAGTAATGTTGAATATTTTTTTTTAAAAATCATATTAATGTCANTTTTTCCTTTGTAAGCTTTTTAAGTAGTTCTTCATTTATTTCTACCCCTAAACCTATTTTATTAAACGGAACGGTAATGGTACCGTCTTGATTCATTTCCCATTCAGGGATTACGAGGTCTTGTTCCCAATAATGTGCACTTGGTGCTAGATCGCCTGGTAAGTTGAAATTATCTAATGATGCTAGAGCAATGTTGTAGGCTCTTCCTATTCCAGTCTCTAGCATTCCTCCGCACCAAACTGGAATATTATTTCTTTTGCAAAGATCGTGTATTGATAAGGCGGTGGCAAACCCACCAACTCGACCTGGTTTTATATTTATAATTCTTCCCGCATTTGTTTTAATCATATGTTGTGCGTCTTTTAATGATTCAATGGATTCATCAAGACAAATTGATGTGTTGAGTTGTTTTTGTAAGTTGGCATGGTCTTGGAATTTATTTTTATCAAAAGGTTGTTCGATCATTGTTAAATTGTAACTATCTAGCGTTTTAAGAAGGGCTATATCATTGGGATTAAATGATCGATTAGCGTCTATCATGAGGTTGCAGTTATTTCCAAATTCAGTTCGAATGGCTTGAATTAAATTTAAATTGCTTGTTGGCCCGAATTTTAGTTTTATTTTTTGATAACCTTTTTCTAGTGCTGCTTTTATTTTTTCAAGTGTATCGTTGTTGTTTTCTTGAATTCCAATTGCGAGTCCAACGGCAACTTTTTTTTGTGTTCCTCCAATAAATTGCGCCAGAGACTTTTTAGCTTGGATTGAGGCCAATTGCCAATATAACATTTCGATGGCTGCTTTCGCCATTTGGTTATCTTTAATAATAGTATCAAGAAATACGGATACTTCGTTGGGATGATCAAATTCTTTGTTTAGGATATTTGGAATTAATTTTTTAACTAAACAGTGGCGTGCTGTTTCAATATTTTCTGATGTATATCCGATAAATGGTAGCGCAACACATTCTGAATAAAGCTTTACATCTTCAGCATTACTTTCTAATAAAAGTGTTTTTTTTATATCTATCGTATCGTTNGCTGTTTTAAATGGCTTTTTTAGTTTTGGTTCAATCTGACGTATTGTAATAGACTTTAAACATAACATGATGCTTATTATATCATGTAGTGTTTTTTTAATTTTTTAGTGGTGTTGCCTAGCTTAGTTATTTATTTGAGCAGAGTCACTTTGAATATAATTTTTTGAGTGTGTNATTTTGAGGTTCTTTATTGTGACATCATCTTTTATTTTTAGATTGTNAGAATGAGTTATTTTGAGACTCTCTATCATAACATTATCTTCTATTACTATATTGTCTGAATGAGTCATTTCAATATGTCCTGTTATTTTTGCTCCCTTTTTTATTTCTAAAATTTTAGAATGTGTTATCTCAAGATTGCCATTTAGTATACTATTTTCTCCGATAATTACTTTGTTTGCATGCACTATGTCTATATCGCCGTTAAACGTTGTATTTTCTTTAATTTCAACAATTTGAGTAGATGTTGTGAGTTCTAGACTTTCAATTGATTCATATCCTGAGATTTCCATTTGGTCTGAACTTTTAATTTTGATTTTATTATCGATTGAGGGTTTAATTATTTCGCCATTGTTTTTGATATAATCATTCGAATCTCTAGTTGGATTTATAATCTGAATAGGTTCCCTTGAAACTAATGCTTCATCATGGATATCAATTAAACGAGGATTATTTATTTCAATTCTTCCAGGGTTTGCTTGTCTTACAGGATTTGCTTGTGCAAGTTTTTCTGAAGTTTCATTTTTTGTTGAATTTGTTTTTTTATTCGATTCATTTAGTGGGCTTTCAGGCCTAATTTCATTTGATTTCATAAATATCTCCTTTAAATATTATTTCCCATTATTTTTTTTTTAAACATAATGGTTACGAGTTTAAAAGTTTTTACTACTGAGGTAACAGATTAGTTTCTGATAATAATTTAAACCGTTTAATTTCTTCAGCTGAAAAACGTGATTCTAATGTTAATCTGTAATTAAAAAGGTAGGGGATTATATCTACCTTTTGAGTTGAAATTAATGTTTGGATGTTATTTTTAAAATCGTCTTCATCATAAATGTGTGCTGTTTCGAGCATTAGGTTTATTCTAGTATTTATTTTTTCTACTATGATAGAGATTTCATCATTATTTTTAATCGTTAGTGAACTTCGTAATAAATTATTTATTACATTTGCGTGCCTTAAATTGTAGCCATGGTCAATGTTAACCATTTTCAATGCGTCAGTTAGTTTCATTTTTATAATGGACGATTTTATTTTGATATTTCATTTGTTTTTTATCGTTTTATTTTGAAATTTTAATATTTTTTTTATTAATTGATTATTTTATGATACAGATATTACTTAATTATATTTGTTTTGTATATAAATTATTTAGAATTTTTTTGAACTTAATTAAGTTTGCTTTTTTTGTGTTAATACTTGACCCAAATGCGCTAATTTCATATAGTTATTCTTATATTTTTGATGCGAGGTTTTGTATGACAGTAAAAGTTGCCATAAATGGTTTTGGAAGAATAGGACGAAATGTTTTTAAATTAGCTTTAGAACAATCAGATCTTGAGATTGTTGCAATAAATGATTTAACGGATGCAAAAACATTAGCACACTTGTTAAAGTATGATTCTGTTCATGGGAAGTTTAATGGAACAATCGAAGCGAAAGAAGACGCTATTGTTGTAAATGGTAAAACAATTCCAATTTATGCAATACGAAATCCAAAGGAATGTCCTTGGGGTGAGTTAGCAGTTGATGTTGCTGTTGAGGCAACAGGAATTTTTGCTGCTGATAGAAGTGAGAAAGGTGGTTATCTTGATCATATTGATGCTGGAGCAAAGCAAGTGGTATTAACTGTACCTGCAAAATCTAAAATTACGACTGTTGTTTTAGGTGTTAATTCTGAGGTTATTACTAATGATGTAAATGCATATTCTAATGCTTCTTGTACAACAAACTGTTTAGCTCCAATTGCTAAAGTTTTACAAGATAATTTTGGTATAGTGAAAGGGTATATGACTACTGTTCATGCATTTACAAATGATCAACAAATTCTTGATTTACCGCATAAAGATTTAAGACGTGCTCGTGCAGCAAGTCAATCTATTATCCCAACAACAACAGGCGCGGCAAAAGCGGTTGGCTTAGTTATTCCTGAATTGGTTGGAAAGCTTGATGGTATGGCAATGAGAGTTCCTGTTCCAGACGGATCTGTAGTTGACTTAGTTGTTGAAGTTGAAAAAGAAACCACAAAAGAAGAAGTTAATCAAAAAATGAAAGAAGCTGCTAGTAATGGTATGAAGGGAATATTAGAGTATTCTGAAGATCCATTGGTTTCTTGTGATATTGTTGGTAATCCACATTCATCAATTTTCGATTCATTATCTACTATGGTTAATGGGAAGATGGTTAAGGTAGTTTCTTGGTACGATAACGAAATTGGGTATTCAGCACGTGTTGTAGACCTTATTAAAGCGATTTCATAAATGACGGCGATAACAGAATTGAAACTAGCATCGATTAGCCATTTAAATAAAACAGACTTAGAAAATAAAGTTGTTTTAGTTCGTGTTGATTATAATGTTCCAATGGATGGATTGACTATTACAGATGATACTCGAATTCGTTCATCATTTCCGACTATTGATCATCTTATTGAGGCTGATGCTAAAGTTGTTTTAGTTACGCATATGGGTAGACCTAAGGGTAAAGTTGTAGATGCTTTCCGTTTAAAACCTATATACCAGTATTTTAGGACACATTTTTCTTATGATATACAGTATGTTGAAGATACTATTGGTAGTGATGTTGAAGATGTTATTTCGTCAATGCCAAAGGGAAGCATTTTGTTACTTGAAAATGTTCGTTTTTATAATCAAGAAACCGAAAATGACCTGGCTTTCTCACAAGAACTTGCCAAGTTGGCTGATATATTCGTTCAAGATGCGTTTGGTGCAGTTCATAGGGCGCACGCGTCAACAGCTGGTGTTGCGCAGTATTTACCTACATACATGGGGTTGTTAGTTGAAAAAGAAGTTGAATTTTTATCTCGAGCTGTTTCTTCTCCCGAAAGACCATATACCGCTATTATTGGTGGTGCTAAAGTATCTACCAAAATTGAAGTCATTAAAAATTTATTAACTAAAGTTGATCATTTAGTGATTGGTGGGGCAATGGCTTTTACATTTTTAAAGGCTAAAGGTTTTGCTGTTGGTAAGTCGTTATATGAAGAAGAGTTTGTTGCTCTAGCAAAAGATCTGATGGATCAAGCTGAAAAATTAGGTAAAGAACTTATTTTGCCGGATGATGTGGTAGTCACTGATTCGATTTCAAAGCCAACTATTACAAAGACAGTGGATGTTGCTAACATTGACCATGATTTAATGGGTGTAGATGTTGGGCCTAAATCATTGCAGGTTTTAAAAGATATTATTAATACATCTAATATGATTGTTTGGAATGGTCCTTTAGGTGTTTTTGAAGTAGATGAATTTTCCACAGGCACGTGTGAATGTGCACGTTATTTAGCCTCTTCAAATGGTGTTACTATAGTTGGAGGTGGCGACTCTATTGCGGCTCTTGAAAAAGTAAAATTAAGTGCTAATATGACACATATATCAACAGGTGGTGGCGCTTGTTTAGAGTTTTTAGAAGGTAAAGTTTTACCGGGTATTGATGTTATAGGGAGATAGTATGGATTCTAGTTTGGATGTTTTAAAAGATACGTTAAATAATTTGTCTAGTAGAAAGCATGTTATTTCTGATGAAGCGATTAATGCTAAACGAGTCATTGATGAAGAACAAAAATTAACTAATCAAGAATTAGTTGAAAATATTCAAAAACAACACCAATTATTAAATGAATTTAATGTTTCAATTAAGTTGCTAACTGAAATTTTTCGTCAAACAAAGTTTGATTCAATTTTGGGTTTAGCTGTTAATCCGACACGAATGTTATTGTTAAACTTTTGTATTGGAATTTTTAGAGGTATGGGTTTTAGTGTAGGGGTTATCTTGTTTATTAGTTTGGTACTTTATTTCTTTGGTGATGTTATCGTTTCTTTATTTTGAGACTTAAGCATTATTTAATAATTTTTGGATTATTTTTTTTGGACCAATTGTCGAAGTTTTTTGCTTCAACTCATCTATCTTTTTATGATGCTTTTGTTATAATTCCATCTGCTTTTTCATTTCAGCTTGTACATAATTATGGTGCTGCTTACGGTATTTTTCAAAATCAGCGTTTATTTTTAACTTTGGTAGGCTTGGTTGTTGTTGTTGGAAGTATTATTTTTCAAAAGATGATTATTCAATCAAAACTTTCGAAATATGGATTGGTTTTTTTGCTTGGTGGTGCATTGGGTAATTTGGTAGATAGGATAAGGCTAGGTTATGTTGTTGATTTTATTGATATTAGAATTTTTCCTGTTTTTAATTTCGCTGATATTTTTATAGATATTGCAATTGGCTTATTTGTTTTAGAATTAGTGTATGGATTTAAAAATAAAAAAGACGCATGAGGGCTTGCGCTTAGATCAGCATTTAGTAGATGTCTTAGATTTATCTCGTTCAAAATTACAGCAGCAGATTAAGAAAGGTTATATAACAGTTAATCAAAAGTCTATTAAAGCATCTTATTTGTTGCAAGAACACGATGTAGTATCTGTATTGAATGAACCGGAAAAAAAGAGTTCTAAGTTGCTTGTCGATCATGTTGATTTCTTATATGAAGATGAATCTATTTTGGTTATTAATAAACCTATAGGGTTGAGTGTTCATTCTGATCAATCGAATCAAGATACATTGGTTGATTATTTAGTGCGTAATAATATTAGTTTAGCTGCAACTAGTTCGCAGCGACCTGGTATTGTGCATCGATTAGATAAAATGACTGAAGGTGTCATGGTTGTTGCTAAAACTATTCATGCCTTTAATCATTTAAAAGAACAATTTAAGTCTCGAACTGTTATAAAAAAATATTATGCAATGGTAAGTGGTAATTTGCCTAACGACTTTTATGATATTAATCGACCTATAGCAAGGCATCCTTCAAAACGCCATATTTTTAAGGTGGATCCTGCAGGTAAAGAAGCTATTACACTTGTACAGGTTTTAAAACGATATAATACAAAGACTTTATGTGATGTAGCTATCAAAACAGGTCGAACACACCAAATAAGAGTTCATTTAAGTGCAATAGGTTTTCCTTTGATTAATGATGTCGAATATGCGAAAGCAAAAAATAAAAAAGGGCAATTGTTACAAGCTTATTTTTTATCTTTTTATCACCCTCTTTTAAAACTACGATTTACATTTGAAATACCGTTAGGTAATCGTTTAAAATAATGTTCTATGATTAGAGTTTTAGTTTTATTTTTTTTTGTATTACAAGTTAGTTTTTTAGCCAAAAATTTTGATGTTTCTTTGTCTAACCAAACCCTTAATATGGGAGATACATTATTTATAAAAATTGTTACAGATAGTCCTTTAAAGTCGTATAAATGTGCTTTTTTAAATCGTAAATATACGTTGTTTTTAGATACAAAAAAAAATGGACAATATAGCTATGTTGCATATTTAGGCGCTTCTAGATATAAAGAAACTGGAGATTATGTCCTTGTTTTATCGTTAAAGACTGAAGACAATTCTAAATTTTACGAACATTATTCAATTTCGCTTAACCATCCTCCTAAAAAACCGGGTAAAGTAAATTTGTCCGAAAAGTCTAAAACTATTTCTAAAGATACCTCAGCAAGACAAAAAGAAGCTCAAATTTTAACAAAAGTGTTTTCTATGAAAACCAAAACAAAGTATTTTGATGGTGCTTTTATTGAACCTACTAAAGGACGATTAAGTTCTGGTTTTGGTAAGGTTCGTTATTATAATAATGGGTCTTCATCTTCACATTCGGGGGTCGATTTTTCTAATAGGATTGGAACCAAGGTTATGGCTGTTCAAAAGGGCAAGGTTGTTCTAAGTGAATCATTTAAAATTCATGGTAAAACAATTGTGATAGATCATGGCTTTGGTGTGTTATCTGTGTATTTGCATTTAAACAAACTTTTAGTTAAAAAGGGAGATTTGGTAAATACGAGAGATATTATTGCTGAAATGGGTGCAACTGGCCTGGTTTCTGGACCTCATTTACATTGGGGCTTGAGTTTGCAAAGCGAAAGAGTTGATCCGTTAAAGTGGACAAAAAAGAATTTAGAATTATTTTCGATTAATCTTTAGTAAACTTTCTCTAATATTTATAAATTTTAATTTCCATTTTTAATTTTTTATTGTTACTATTTTATAAATCACGAATTAATTTTATATAAAAGAAGGGAAAAATAATGAATAAAATAATAATGGGTATTTTAATGGGATTTTTATTAAATGGGGTGCTTACTGCTAGTTTGCCTTCCTCAATAACAGTTATTAAGGAAAGTGGTATAACATTACGATCAGATTTAGAACTGGGGAATGATCCTATTGGTCAGGTTCATCAATATTATCAATACGATGTTATTTCTGGACGACCTTCTTATTTTAAAATTAAGACTAAAGATGAAAATATCGGTTGGGTTTATGCAAATACAGAAAAAGAATGGACTGTTTTAAATAATAATAAAGTTTATATCTTATATGAAGCAGGTTTAAACGTTAGAGAGGAAGCATACAATAGTGAGTCTCCGATAGTTGGTTATGTTATACAAGGTGAAGAATATGATGTGTTAGATGTTAGTTATTCTTATTTGAAAGTTACTACTCCTGGCGGTAAACAGGGGTGGATTTATGCAGGTAAACCTGAGGACCCTTGGGTGATACGTAATGATGTTGAAACTATTTCAATAAGTTCTGATCCAACTGTCGCTACAGATGAGACTGGTGCAGCTGATGATAAAGATAATAATTGTGTTGATTCAGTAAGAATTGTTGAAAAGGTAGTCGAAAAAGTTGTCGAAAAAGAGTGTGCTGTAGCTTATGATTCTTTTAGTCATTCTACTAAATCTGATCGTGCAAAATTTAATACATCCTTTGTAGGTGGAGAAGTGAAAGGTGATTTTACTGTTGATTTAAAAGGAATTGATAGTAATCGTGATAATCAATTTAATTCGCATCGATTTACTAATCCTGGCTCTAGTTTTGTTGAACTTACTTTAGATTTAAATTCGTTAGATTATTCTACATTAGTATTAGAACATGATGTTGAAAAAAACTTAGCTGATAAAAATTCACTAGCTTATATATCTATGTCAGTAAATGATAAGTTAGTTGTAAGAGGTATGTCTGTAAGCCCAGATGGGTTTAGAAAGTTTATGATGTCAGTAAAAAATCATTTAAAAAAGGGAACTAATAGTATCAGAATAGATTATTTGCGAGGTTCGAAAAGTGATTACTGGTTACGTTCTGTTTCGTTAAAGTAATTAAGGTCTTTTTTGAAATTGGCGATATAGTGTATTTGATTTACCTTCAAGTGAATTGAAAATATTATTTGAATATAGCAATATAAAAATAATAAATATTCCTAAATTTAAAAATAAAAAATTGTCAGGAATATTTTCAATAAACGAATATAATATGAGTAAACTTAATAATGTTGTTAAATAGCTAATAAACTGTGAATTTAAAAGGATAGTAAAAATTAAATAAATGATTGGAATTATCCAAAAAAAGTTTGTATAAAATGCTGAAGAAATACCAGTAATTAGTAGTAAAGGATATTTATTTTGTTTAAACCCATTAAAAATTGGCCAGCAATGGCTTGTTACTAAAACTAGAAGTGCTGCAATTAAAAAACTATCATTAGAAAAGTAAAGTACTTCGCGCGCTAAAATGGTTAATCCATAACCAACTGCAAATTGGACGAGACAAGTTAATATAAAATAAGTTGCAAATGGTGATGGCTCGAGTTGAATTTTACTGGACTGACTATCTTTTTCTTTAATTTTTGGGGTTAATACATCTTCAATTGGAATTCCACCAATAATAAAACATAATAAAAATATTCCAAATATAATCATTTATTAATGATCTAATTCAAACTCTTTATGTAATAACTCGATAGCTTTTTCTAGTTGATCTTGGTAAATAGCACATGAAATTTTTATTTCTGATGTTGTTATTCTTAGTATATTTATGTTTGCTTCCCCTAAAATAGTAAACATTCTTGCCGCTATTCCTGGTCGTGATATCATTCCAACACCTACGGCTGAAATTTTAGCAATAGCTGTTTTTGATGTTACTTTGGTTGCGTTTAATTTAGTGGAAACTTTTTCTGCAATCTTTTTTGCATTCGTTAAATCATCTTGCATAACTGAAAAAGAAATTGTGTTTTTATCTTGCTTTTCAGCACTTTGAATAATCATATCAATATTAATTCCTGATTCAGCTAAACTTGAAAAAAGTATTCCAGCAGCGCCTGGATGATCAGGAATATCGTGAACAGAAACAATGGCTTCGTTTTCACTAAAGGCTATCCCAGTTACGGGTATTGTGACTTCCAAATTTTTCGCCTCCTTTACATATGTTCCTTCAACATCTTCAAATGAAGATCTTACATGTAATGTTATATTGTTTTCTTTTGCACATTCAACAGCTCTTGGATGTAACACTTTTGCTCCTAATGATGCTAATTCTAACATCTCATCATATGATATTTCATTAATTTTTTTTGCTTTATCTAATTTTCTAGGATCAGTAGTATACACGCCATCAACGTCTGTGTAAATTTCACATATGTTTGATTTTAACGATGCAGCTAAAGCTACAGCGGAAGTGTCTGAACCTCCTCGGCCAATAGTTGTTACATCAGCTGAAGGGCTAAAGCCTTGGAAACCTGTGATTATTACGATGTTATTATCATTTAATTCTTTTTCGATTCTTTCCGTATGGATATCAATGATTTTAGCTTTTGAATGGAGTGTTTCAGTTAATATTCCAGCTTGAAAGCCAGATAATGAAATGGCTTTTTTACCCATTTCTTGAATGCACATAGCAAGTAATGAAGCAGATACGTTTTCCCCAGTTGAAATGAGTGCGTCATATTCTCTTGGTGAAGGATTGTCTGATATTTCTTTGGCAAGTGTAACAAGTTGATTGGTTGTTTTTCCCATTGCTGAAACTACAATAACGACATCATCATAATAGTCTTTTGCATCTATAGCTTTTTTGGCAACAGCTTTGATTCTGTCTACTGAACCGACAGATGTTCCACCAAATTTTTTTACGATTATTTTTTTTTTGCTCATCATATTACCTTAATTTTGAGGATCTATTTTATTTTAAGTTAGGATTAAGATCAAGTCACGTTATTTTTTTTTGACCTTGACATTCTTCTAGCTTTTGACAAAATAGGGGCATGGAATTTTTATTTAGTTCTGATTTTTTTAATTTTACGTTCTTAAATTTGTCATTAAAAAAATGGATTATGGTAGACGTAATATTAATTTCAGCTTTTCTAATTAGTTATGTTTTCGCACGGATATTAAATAAAATGGCATTTGGATACTTGAAATATATTCAGTTTTCAAGGCTATCTAACTCTCATGAGCGAATGTTTGTTTTACCGATTAATATTATTTTAATAGGTTGGATTTTTATTATTGCTTTATCTATTTTAAACCTTAATCTTTCTGAACTTGGATTTATTGTTCAATTAGCAAAAGTAGTGACATACTTTGGTCTTGTAATGTTAGGATGGCGCTTTGTAGATTTGTTTAATTTACATCTAACTGAAAAAACTGAAAAAACAGCTTCTAAATTTGATGATTTGCTAGTTCCATTAATTACTCGGGTCTTGAAAGTTATAGTTTTAATTATTGGAATTCTTTCAATTGCTGAAATTTTAAAATTACCATTGGCAAGTTTGGTAGCTGGTTTGGGGATTGGTGGTCTTGCCATAGCTATGGCGGCAAAGGACACAATTGCGAATGTATTTGGGTCTGTTACTGTTGTTTCTGATCGTCCTTTTAATATTGGGGATTGGGTTAAAATAGGCGATACTGAAGGTACGGTTGAACGGTTAGGTTTTAGATCTACCCGTATTAGAACGTTTTATGATTCTGTCGTTACTGTTCCTAATTCTAATTTATTGACTGCTGTTGTTGATAACTTAGGTGAACGACAATATAGACGTTACAGCACAAAACTTGGGATTGTTTATTCAACGCCGCCAGAGAAAGTTAATGAATTTTGCGAAGTTATTAGGCAACTTATCCTTAATCATGAAAACACTCGAAAAGATGGTTTTTATGTCTATTTAAATGATTTTTCTAACTCATCAATCGATATCCTACTATATTGTTTCTTTCAAGTACCTACTTGGGAAGCCGAGCTTAAAGCTCGAAATGATTTGTTGAATGCGATTCTTAAAACAGCTGCTGAATTAGGAATTGAATTTGCTTATCCAACTCAAACGGTTTATTACACCCAGAAAAAATAGTTTTAAGTTTTTTAGTCCTTTTTTTAATGATTTATTGATTCTATTTTTAATAGAGAAATTTACTTTATTAATGTATACTTTTACAGATGAAACAATCAATTTATTTTGGTATCGTTGGCGATAATGGATCAGGTAAATCAACGGCTTGTGATATTTTGAAATCTGAAGGCTTTACGGTCTCTTCACTGTCTTCAGTTGTTAGAAATTATGTAACGTCACTAGGCTTAAAACAAGAGCGCGATACATTGATAAAATATGCTAATAAATTAAAAGATGAACATGGAGTGGATTATTTCGCAAAGACTTGTTTTCGTGATGTTCAAAAAGATCGTTTAGATTTTGTTGTTTTTGATAGTGTGCGTCATCCGGCTGAAGTTAATTTCTTAAAATCAAAGCATGTTTATTTTATTGGATTAAAAGTTCCATTGGAGGTTCGATACAAACGAATTAAAGATAGAATGGCTGAAACTGATTTGGTTGACTTTGAAACGTTTAAAAAGCAAGATGAACTTGAAAAGTTTGGAAGAAGTTCTGGGCAATTTATTGATGAAGCATTTAACTTGTGTGATGAAATTATTATCAATTCTGATAATTTAGATCAGCTAAAAAAACAACTTCTTTCTATTGTAGAAACATTAAAGGAAAAAAAACATGCCTAGTATGGAAATTGTTGGTGGGAAGCCGCTAAAAGGTGAAGTAATAGCGTCAGGAGCTAAAAATGCTTTATTACCGATTTTGGCTGCATCTGTAATGTTGGAAGGAGAAACAAATCTTAAAAATTCACCCTATTTAGGAGATGTGAATATTATGCTTCGAATGTTAACTGCATTAGGGATACGTGCTGAACATTTACCAAACGATTGTATTCATATTTTTAATCATAAAAAAATTCGACATATTGCGCCTTATGATTTAGTTACGGCCATGAGAGCCTCTTTTTTCGTAGCTGGACCTTTACTTGCTAAAACAGGTTTCGCAAAAGTTCCTATGCCAGGTGGTTGTTCAATTGGGACTAGACCGATTGATATTCATCTACAAGGTTTTGAAGCATTAGGTGCTGAAATTAATATTGAACATGGTTTTGTTCAGTTAAAAACTAAAGAAATTAGAGGAACTAAATTTAAATTACCTTTTCCTTCTGTAGGTGCAACTGAAAATTTGATGATGGCGGCTTGTTTGGGGCGTGGTGAAACCGTCTTTGAAAATGTAGCACGTGAACCTGAAATTGTTGATTTAGCAAATTTTTTAAATCAGGCAGGAGCAAAAATTGAGGGAGCTGGCTCACAAACAATCACGATTCAGGGGGTTCAGTCTTTACAAGGTATAGCGTCATATTCAGTTATTCCAGATCGGATTGAGGTTGGTACATTTATGATTGCAGCGGCTATTACATCAGGTAATATAATAATCAAAAATGCTTGTTATGATCATGTCTCTTTATTGGGTGAAAAACTTAAGCTTATGGGTGTTAATATTGAACATGATGATACATCGATTAGTATTTCTTCTTCTGGTAAATTAAAAGCAATTGATCTAGTAACCGAGCCTTATCCTGGATTTCCGACTGATATGCAGTCCCAAATGATGACTCTTCTTTCGGTATCTGAGGGGAAAAGTAAAATTAAAGAAGCTATATTTGAAAATAGATACATGCATGTTCCTGAGTTGAAACGAATGGGTGCTGATATAAAATTAGATAAGGAATATGCCTTTATTAAAGGAGTAGATTTTCTTTCTGGGGCGGAAGTGCGTAGTACAGATTTAAGAGCTTCTGCATCTATGGTTTTAGCTGGATTGGTTGCAAAAGGCCGATCGAAAATACATGGCTTAAAACATTTAAACCGTGGCTATCATAATCTCGCTGAAAAGCTTATGCAATTAGGAGCTGAAATTTACCAATGACCCAACATTTAAATTTTTCTAAGTATCATGGTTTAGGTAATGATTTTATTGTGATTGATGGTATCTCTCAACGGATAGATATGGATAAATTAAGAACTTTGACCCCACAGTTTTGTGAAAGACATCGTGGTGTTGGCGCCGATGGGATTGTCGTTTTGTTAGAATCTGAAGAATGTGATTTTAAAATGGTTATTTTTAATCAAGATGGATCTGAACCCGAAATGTGTGGCAATGGAGTTCGGTGTTTAACTCAGTTTATTTATGATAAAAACCTAATTAATTCCCTTGTTTTTTCACTTGAAACTAAGGCTGGAACAATGTTACCTGCTATTATTAAAAAAGATGGTTTGTTTTCAGCAGTTGAAGTGGATATGGGTGAACCTCAAAATGATATTACAATAATGGAAAAAGGGACTATTTGTTATGATAAAAAAATAACAATAGACTCTAAATCGTATGATATTTCTTGTATCTCATTGGGTAATCCTCATGCTGTTATGTTTGTTGAAAATATTGATTTTGTAGATGCTTCTTTAGGCGCTAAAATTGAATCTTTATTTGTAAATGGCATTAACGTTGAATTTGTTGAAATTATTGACGAACATCGTGCGAAAGTTAAGGTTTGGGAGCGGGGAGTTGGTTATACGTTGGCTTGTGGTACGGGCGCATGTGCTGTTGTTGTTGCTGGTGTTACAAAAAATAAATTAAAGCGTAAATCTGTTATTGAGTTACCAGGTGGACATCTGGCTATAGAATGGTATAAAGATACCAATAAAATATTAATGACAGGACCTTCCGTACAAGTTTTTGAGGGGCATTTAATTTTTTAATGAATTATTTCTTAATTGGGTATTATGGGTTTGGTAATTCTGGTGATACAGCATCCTTATTTAAGGTTAAGAAATTAATTTTATCTATTGATACAAACGCCGATTTTAAAGAATTACATTCCTCTAATATAAATCAGCAGCATTTAGTTTATCGCTGGTCTTTTATTTCAATTTTTAAAGCTATATTTTGGTCTGATAAAATTGTTTTTGGAGGAGGAAGTCTTTTACAAAATACGACGTCGTCTTTAAGTTTATATTACTATTTATCACTTATTTTATTATGTCGAATGTTTGGTAAACCAGTTATTTTTTTGAGTCAAGGTATTGGACCTATTTTAGGCTTGTTTGATCAATTTCTGGTAACCGTTTTTTTAAAACTTGTTAATAAGTTATCAGTTAGGGATCAATTTTCCTATTCTCTTTTTAAATTAAATGTAAAGCAACAAATTGTTTTGGGATCTGATATTACATTATTTAACGAGAAAAAAGTGTTTAAACCAGAGGTAAAAGACTTTTCAGTTGGGTTTGCTTTAAAGCCATCTCATATTAATGATTTATTTTTGAGGCAAATTTTTATAGCTTCTCAACATGTTTCAACAAAACAATATTGTTTTGCATTTTTCCCTAAACAAGATGTTGGGATTTATAATATGCTTGGTATAGCGGGTTCATCTGTATATCAAGTGACTAATTTATTCAATCAAGCTAACTTTCCGAAACCTCAAATTATGGTCGTCATGCGTTATCATGCTGCTATTTGGGCTGCTTTAAATGGAATACCTTTTTTAGCAATTTCAACTGACCCTAAATTAGATTCCATTAGTAAAAGTTTGGGCCAGGAATCTTATACTATTGATAATAATGAGTTCAATCTAAATTTGTTTAACACCAAGTTAAATCATATTTTTGAATTATTTGATGATTATCAAGATAAGTTGGTATACAATGTTGAAGAATTAATTAAATTAACGGAAAATCACAAAGAATTATTTTATGAAACAAAATAACTTGTTCGATTTAAATATTGTGGATGCTAATCAGTATAGTATTGCTGACCAATTGGATCGTATGTTGGAAGAATCTAAATTTTTTAGAGTTTTAACATTAAATTCTTTAATGATTATGGCGGTATTATCTGATTTAAAATTAAAAAAATGGTTACAGGGTTCAGATTTAATAACAGCAGATGGGCAAGGGATTGTTTTGGCTATGCAGTTACTAAATAATACTAAAGTTGATTCCTGTAGTGGGGTAGACTTGGTTTATTTGCTTTTAGAAAAGTCTTATCGATTTTATTTTGTTGGTGCAAGGAATAACGTAATTAATCTTGTAGTTGATAATGTTCAAAAACAATTTAAAAATGCTCAGATTTGTGGGTATTCTCATGGTTATTTATCAGATCAAGATGAAGATCAAGTTGTAGCGGATATTAGAGAATTAAAACCTGATTTTATATTGGTAGGAATGGGGTTTCCTCGACAAGAAAAATTTATTGAAAAATGTAGTCGCCATTGTGATAAAGGAATAGCTATAGGGATAGGTGGCGTGTTTGATGTATTGTCAGGGACTAAGAAGAAGGCTCCTTTATTTATTAAAAATAGTAAACTTGAATGGTTATTTCGTGCCATACAAGATCCTAGACGATTTATGTTGTTTGGAAATTTAGTACGATACGTTATTTTTGTATTTGGTTTGTTTATTAAAAAAAATTTCTTTGTTAAAAAAGTTTCAAAAAATATTTAAATAATGTTGATATTTATCCGGATTGTTTATTAAATCTTCGGTAAGCTCTTTGCCTAGTTGGACACCAGGTTGATCAAAAGAGTTTATTTCCCAAATAAATCCTTGAAACATGATTTTATTTTCATAAAAAGCAATTAATNCNCCAAGACTTTTTGGTGATAATTTTTTAAGGGAAATTAGTGTGGAAGGTCTTTTTCCGGGAAAATTATCTTCTTTTTTTCCTAAAAATAAAGCGATTTGTTGGGCTAGTAGGTTTGTATTTAGTTTGTTATGTGCTTCGGATTCGAGTTTNTTTTGTGTAAACGACTCTTTTATGGAAATAAATTCAGTGGGTATGATATCTGTTCCTTGATGAATAAGTTGGAAAAAAGAATGTTGGGCGTTTGTTCCAGCTTGACCTAATATAATAGGTCCAGTTTTATAATTGATCTGTTCACCAGTAAGGTTGATATTTTTTCCGTTACTTTCACAATCTAATTGTTGGATATGATTTGTAAAGTTTTTNAGTGCGAAACTATATGGAATAATAGCTTTTGATGGATAGTTNAGNTTATTTCGTTCAACAATCCCAATTAATGCAGCCAATAATGAGATGTTTTTTTTGATATCTGTTTCTAATATCGTTTGATCTTGGATATAGGCTCCTTCAAGAAATTCTTTAATTATATGATTTCCAAAGGCTAACCCTAAAATAGTTGTTCCAATTACACTACAAAGTGAAAAACGTCCTCCAATATGATCGTCGAGATAAAATTGGAATTTACATAAATCATCCGTATCTAAAGGCGAATTTTTTACTGTACAAGCTATACAATGTGAAGCTAAATCAGTTGCTGATAAACCATGGTTTTTCCACCAGTTTTTTAGAAGGGTTATATTGCTGTGNGTTTCTTGTGTTGAACCACTTTTGGATGCAAATATAAATAATGTTGTTTCTGGATTAATGTCATTCATTTTTACTTCAAATTCAATTGGATCTATATTGGCNATAAATTTTGCTTTTAGAAATCTTTGTTGTTTCTTTGCTTTTGTATAACAGTTTAGCGCNTGGTTAATTACTTTAGGACCTAATTCTGATCCACCAATACCAAACTGCACAACTGTATCAAATGGTTTGTTTGAGCATCCTTTAATTTCATTTGAATGTATTTTTGATATAAACTCATAAACTTTTTTTTGTTCATTTTGATAAAAGTTTGTTTTGCTATTATCTCTTAAAAGATGATGATTAACTTGACGATTNTCAGTCTGATTAATAGGTTTATTGGTTAATAGTTGCTTTAACTTTTGCTCAATATTAGAAATTTCTGTAAGTTTTTGTAGTTTAGCTATACCTTTTNCAGTTAGCCCTGAAAANCCATAAAAATAATTAAGAAGCTCTGTTTCAACTTTAAAGTCATATTTAGGNTCTGAAAAATCGTATTCTATTTCTGAAATAAATTGTTCAAATTTAGGCATTTATTTTTTCATGTGAATACAATTCAAATAAATATTTATAAAGATCAATTTCATTTTGCGTTAAATCGATATTTCGTCTTTTCATTATTGTTTTTGTTGTTTTAATNAATTTTTCAATATCTTGCTTTTCTTTATCTTCAGGATTTCCCCATGTAAATGCAGGGATTTCTTTTGTTGTGATATCTTTTTTTGTTAAAGTTGAGCCCATGTGGATAATTGTTCCTGTATTTATTGATGTGTTAATACTTGTTTTAACATGATCTCCAATAAAAGATCCAAGAAATTGTTGNGGAGTTTTGAATGTTTGATTATTACTTAATATTTTTATTTTACTATAGTTATTTTTCAAATTAGAGGTTGTTGTGTTTGCCCCTAAATTTACCCATTTTCCTACATGAGAATGCCCTAANAAGCCATCATGAGCTTTGTTTGAATATCCTTGAAAAACACAGTTATTTACTTCACCACCAATTTTACAATGTTTACCTATTGATGAGTTTGAAATTCTTCCACCCAATATTTTAGTATGACTTCCAATGTAGACAGGCCCTTCTATTCTTGTATTTGATTCTATGTAGACGTCGTTGTCGATGAAAACAGGTCCTTTTTCTGCATTTATAAGGACAAAATCTTCGATAGTGGAATTTGCATTAATATAAACGTTATTTTCATTGTAAATTATAGTGAAAGGCTTAATATTTCCCTTTATGATNCCAAACTGATTTTCATTTTTAAAATCATTTTCAATAANGCTAGGATTTAANTTAATGATGTCCCAAATATTTGTTAGTAAATTAGCAGAATCGATTTCTTTACAAATACATTTTTTTCTGAGGATTTCGATTATTTCATANGGTGTTGGAATTGTTTTCAATAATTCAATCATTTCATTTAAAATATCTCCTCGGAGAAAACACGCAATAACTTGATTGTTAAATGTAAAAAGATAATTATTTTTTCCTTTTATTTGAGAAAAAACATTTGTTAAATTATTATCTAAAACTAATCTTCCATTGATAAAAAAACAGGGTGCACCACTATTTATATTGTTAATTGTATGATCTGTGTATTGNTTNGCTACAGTTTTTTTTAAATAATCTCTGCAGTGAATCGTGATATTNCCATAATCATAATAGTATTTNATTTTTTCAAATATTGTATTCGTACCAATTAATAAACTACAAGCGGGNCTAGTTTCAGTTANTGGCATTAACTGNTTGTAATAACTNTCNTCAAATACACAGAAATTTATCATTTAGTGAACTCCGTAAGCAANTAANGCATCNGCNACTTTTTTAAANCCGGCTATATTTGCACCTGATACATAATCNACATAATNTGAATCTTGATGACCAAACTTAAGACATTGTAGATGAATATCTTTCATTATATTTTGTAATTTTAATTCTAGTTCATCTCTNTTCCATTGGTATCCCATTCTATTTTGGCTCATTTCTAAACCAGAAACAGCNACNCCNCCTGCGTTAGCNGCTTTTCCTGGNCCAAATAANACTTGATTGTCTTTGAAATATTGNATAGCNTCTCTTGTTGTTGGCATATTTGCNCCTTCNCTGATTACTTTGCAATTACCTTTAACAAGTTTTTTNGCNTCTTCTAAATCTAATTCATTTTGNGTTGCACAAGGTAATGCNATNTCACATTCAATTTCCCAAGGGCGTTTATTTGCAAAAAATTGNACATTATATTTTTCAGCATATTCAGATATTCGACCTCTTCTATTNGTTTTTAAATCTATAACNAANTTNAATTTTTCTTTGTCTATTCCNTTTGGATCGTAAATAAAACCAGAAGAGTCTGAAAGTGTNACNACTTTTCCNCCAAGGTGGAGAACTTTTTCTGTNGCAAATTGAGCAACNTTACCTGANCCTGAAATNGCAACTGTTTTATTTTTTACCGAATCGCTTATGTGATTTAGCATTTCCTCTGCAAANTAAACNCANCCNTAGCCAGTTGCTTCTTTACGNACTAAACTGCCACCCATATGTAATGATTTTCCTGTGATTGTACCTGTAAAATTATTTGAAATTTTCTTNTATGTNCCAAATAAATAACTNATTTCTCTNGCCCCAACTCCAATATCACCTGCAGGAATGTCAACNTTTGACCCAATATGTCTNTATAATTCAAGCATAAATGCTTGNCAGAANCGCATTACTTCACGGTCNGATTTACCTTTTGGATCAAAATCGGATCCACCNTTTCCNGCACCCATTGGNANAGTTGTTANTGAATTTTTGAAGATTTGTTCAAANCCAAGAAATTTAAATGTGCCTAATGTTACTGATGGATGAAAACGTAATCCACCTTTATAAGGGCCAATTGCACTACTAAATTGAACACGATAGCCTCTATTAATTTGAATCTCTCCGTTATCGTCTTCCCAGCAGACTTTAAAGATTAAAATTCTATCAGGTTCAGTTAATCGTTCTAATACTTTTTCTTTTTGATAAATTGGATTATCTAAAATGTAAGGAATTACAGATTCAGCTACTTCATGAACAGCTTGATGAAATTCTGTTTCATTTGGGTTTTTGGCAATTATTTTTTGCATGAAAGCATCTGTTTGTTGTAGTGTGTTTTTATTTAAAGTTGTTGTTGACATATCGTTCTCCGAAAATATTTATGATTTGATTAAATATACCATAATTTTTTTTTAAATTAAATTCAACCTTTAAGGACTTTATATCATTTTTTGGTGTTTCTTGATAAAATCTTTTCTATGTTAAAAATTTTCAAAAACAAAATATCAGAGTGGAAACAATTTAAAAAAGATCTTAAACAAACAAATAAAACCAAATATTTGGTATATGAAGCGATTGAAACAATACTTGTTGCACTTACCTTAGCTCTAATAATTACACGATTTATAATTCAAGTTTCAGTTGTTCCAACAGGATCTATGATTCCTACTATGATAGGTGGGGTTGAAGGTCATCCAAATGAACGCTTAATTGTTAATAAATTTATTTATAAGTTCAAAACTCCTAAAAGAGGCAATATTGTTGTTTTTAAATCACCACATAAAGATAATAAAGACTGGGTAAAACGATGTATTGGTGAGCCTGGTGAAATTATTGAAATTCGGAAAGGAGTTGTTTTTGTTAATAATAAAGAACTTGTTTTAGTTGGGGTGGATGTTCAGCGGGACCGTAGTGATTTTGGTCCAGTTAAAGTTCCTGTTGATTCATTCTTTATGCTTGGTGATAATCGATCTGCTTCTCAAGATTCACGCTATTTTGGATTTGTAAGAAAATCAGATTTGGTTGGTCAATCTTTATTTACAATTTGGCCACTAAATAGAATGCGTTGGTTAAGATAATAGGTTTTTTTTTATGAAATTAGTTGTAAATGGTGATATTAAACAGTGTTTTGGCTCGAGGCATGAAGGTAGTTTAATGGAGTTGTTTGAAGAGCTTGGAATTTTACCAGAAGGACGTTTTGTTGAATTAAACGGGACAATTTTTAAGGAAACTGATTTTGCTTCTATTCGAGTTAAAGAAAATGATGTTATTGAAATAATTCAATTTATGGGAGGGGGGTATTATTCCCCTACACATTCTAATTTCAATATGTTAAAATTCAATCTCAGTCAGAGAGGTATAACAAGGTAATGACAACAAATTATAAAGCAGATCACATTAAAGTTCTTGAAGGTCTGGAAGCAGTTAGAAAGCGTCCAGGTATGTATATTGGTTCTACGGGTAAAGCTGGTTTAAATCATTTAATTTTTGAAGTTGTTGATAATAGTATCGATGAAGCTATGGCTGGCTACTGTACCGATGTTCACGTAACCATACATGAAGATAATGTTGTTACTGTAACGGATAACGGTCGTGGAATCCCTATTGATATTCATAAAGAAAAGAAAATCCCTGCCGTTGAAGTTGTTTTAACTACGTTGCATGCTGGTGGAAAATTTGAAGGAGAAGGGTACAAGGTTTCAGGTGGTCTTCATGGTGTTGGTGTATCTGTTGTTAATGCCTTAGGTGAATGGTTAGAAGTTGAGGTTTACAGAGATGGTAAACGTTATTTTAATAGTTATGAACGAGGTAATCCCAAAAATTTAATAGGTGTTACAGAAGATTATAATGGAGACTTGAAGGGAACTATCATTAGGTTTAAGCCTGATGCTGAAATTTTTGATGATATTATTTTTTCTCAAGAAATTATAGATCACCGTTTAAGAGAGCTTGCTTTCTTAAATCCGGGTGTAAACATTGTTTTCAAAGATGAGCGTGGTGAAGAAGAAGTTTGTAACGAGTACAAATTTGAAGGTGGGATTAAATCATACGTTGAGATAATGAACGAAAACAAATCTGCCTTATTTGAGCCACCGATTTATTTGAAAAATAAACGTGAAAAGTATGAAATTGAAATTGCTATTCAATATGTTGATGATTATTACGACGAAAATGTGTTGTCATTTGCCAACAATATTCGTACTAGAGAAGGTGGTACGCATTTAAGTGGTTTTCGTACTGCTTTAACAAGAAGTGTGAATAGTTTTGCTAAGAAATATGATTTAGTTAAAGATAAAAAATCTAATTTCACAGGAAATGACTTAAGAGAAGGTTTAACAGCTATTGTTTCTGTTAAATTACAGGAACCACAATTTGAAGGTCAGACTAAAACAAAATTAGGCAATTCAGAAGTTCGTGGAATTGTTGATTCAATGGTTGATGAAGGATTGTCAGACTATTTTGAAAGAAATATTAAAGTTGGCAAGTTAATCATTAACAAAGCGATGATTGCTCAACGTGTTCGAGAGGCTGCAAGAAAAGCTCAAGACTTAGTTAGACGTAAGTCAAGTTTAGAAAGTACAACATTACCTGGTAAGTTGGCAGATTGTTCAGATCGGAATCCTGCTAACTGTGAAGTTTATATTGTTGAGGGTGATTCTGCTGGAGGTTCAGCAAAGCAGGGAAGGGATAGAAACTTCCAAGCTATCTTGCCTTTAAGAGGAAAAGTGTTAAATGTAGAAAAAGCTCGATTAGATAAAATATTAGCTAACGAAGAAATAAGAACGTTAATTACCGCTATTGGACCGAATGCAGTTAGTGGTCTTTCAGAAAACCCTGTGAATACAAACGAAGTTGAAGCTGAAGTTGATCAAGGGCCAACTGCAATTTTAGAAAAACTTAGATATCATAAAATCGTTATAATGACAGACGCTGATGTTGATGGTGCGCATATTAGAACTTTACTCTTAACTTTCTTTTTTAGATATGCCAGAGATATTATTAGTGTTGGATCGCTTTATATTGCTCAACCACCGCTTTATTTAATNAAGAAAGGTTCTTCNAGAAANTANGCTTACAACGATAAAGAATTAGAGGATTATTANGAGGAAAATGGNCGTAAAAATGTAAATATTCAGCGTTANAANGGGTTAGGTGANATGAATCCTGANCAGTTNTGGGAAACAACTATGGATCCTGAAAAACGGTCAATGTTAAANGTAACTATGGAAGATGCTGAAATGGCAGATGANATATTTTCTNTTTTAATGGGAAGTGTTGTTGATCCACGTAAATTGTTTATTGAAAAATATGCAAAAGANGTNCGATGGATNGATGTTTAAGGAGTNAAAATTGACAGACCAAGAAGATTTATTTGAAGAATTACCAGAACANTTAGAAAAAGGTGTATCTACNATNGATATTAANGANGAGATGAAATCNTCTTATCTTGANTATGCNATGTCNGTTATCGTTGGAAGAGCTTTGCCTGATGTNAGAGATGGGTTAAAGCCAGTACATAGACGTATTTTATATTCAATGTATGATTCTGGATATACAGCGACACGACCATATAAAAAATGTGCAAGAATTGTTGGTGATGTATTAGGGCGTTATCATCCTCATGGAGATACTGCTGTTTATGATTCTTTAGTTAGAATGGCGCAGGATTTTTCATTACGTTATCCGTTTATTGATGGTCAAGGTAATTATGGTTCTGTTGATGGTGACAATGCTGCGGCAATGAGATATACAGAAGCTAGAATGGCTAAGATAAGTATGTCTTTGTTAGAAGATATTGAGAAAGAAACGGTTGATTTTGGTCCTAATTTTGATGACTCTTTAGAAGAACCAAAAGTGTTGCCAACTCGTTTNCCAGCTTTATTNTTAAACGGNACATCAGGNATTGCCGTTGGTATGGCAACAAACATACCGCCACATAATTTAAATGAATTAATNGATGGTATTTGNGCGTTAATTGATAANCCNGATATGGAAATTCNNGATTTAATGGAANATGTNAAAGGGCCTGATTTTCCNACGGCCGGTATTATTTGTGGTACAGAAGGTATNACTAAGGCTTATATGACAGGAAGAGGTAGTGTTGTNACNCGTGCNAAAGTTAGTTTTGAAGANTCTCCTAAAANAGGNAAAGANGCTATTATNGTTGATGAACTNCCATATCAAGTNAATAANGCAAATTTAATTGTTAAAATTGCAGAGCTTGTNCAAGATAAAAAAATNCCTGGTATNAGNGATTTAAGAGATGAGTCTGATCGTAAGGGAATGNGAATTTATATTGAATTAAAAAGAGATGCNTCNAGAGANGTTGTTCTTAATCAGTTNTTTAAACATACACAATTACAAAATAGTTTTGGTATGAATATGGTTGCACTTGTTGAAGGGATTCCAAANTTACTTAANTTAAAACAAATTTTGTCATATTACATTTTACATCGTAANGATGTNGTTGTTAGAAGAACACAATTTGATTTAAGAAAAGCTAAAGATAGNCTTCATATTTTAGAAGGTNTACGAATTGCTTTGGATAATATTGATGAAATTATTGCTCTNATTAAAGCGTCTAAAGATACCGATACTGCACGACAAGGTTTAATAGAGCGTTTTAGTTTATCTGAAAANCAAGCTAACGCAATTTTAGAAATGCGTTTACAACGTCTAACAGGATTAGAAAGAGAAAAAATTGAAAATGANTANAATGAAATNNTNGCTTTAATTGCTGATTTNGAAGATATTCTAGCGAANGAATCGCGNGTNTATCAAATTATTAAAGATGAACAGNTAGANATTAGAGATAANTATGGTGATGAAAGACGTAGTGTAATAGGTGACCCTGTTCATGAAATGTCGATGGAGGATTTAATTCCTAATACTCAAGTNGCTGTATTAATTTCTAAAAANGGTTTTGTTAANAGAATGCCNATAGATACATTTAAAAGTCAAAACAGAGGTGGNCGTGGAATTGCTGGAATGTCNACNCNTGATGAAGATTCTATNGAACATTTACTAATTACTAATACACATGATTANTTGTTATGTTTTACNAANAAAGGNCGNGTNTTTAAGATTAAATCTTATCANGTTCCAGAAGCNTCACGNCANTCTAAAGGTATTTCATTAGCTCACTTTTTACATTTTGATGAAGATGAAGAATTAACTTCTATAATTGATGTCCAATCGTTTGANACTGAAGAATATTTATTTATGACGACGAAGAAAGGTGTTGTTAAGAAAACAGATATTGGTGCTTATGTTCATTTTAAGAATAGACCTATTGCTGCTATAAACTTAGATAAAGGTGATCGATTACAGTGGGTTAAAAAGACTACTGGAAAACAAGATGTCTTGATTGTAACAAGTGCNGGAATGGTTATTCGTTTTGANGAATCTCAAGTTAGGCCAATGGGACGTGCNTCTCGAGGTATTAGAGGTATTAAAGTTAGAGAACAAGATGAGTTAGTTTCAATGGATATTGTTGAGCCAACNGAAGAGAAACTTGCTATTCTTATTATTACTAAATATGGNTATGGAAAAAATATTCGAGTNAACGAATTTAGATGTCAGAATCGTGGTGGNATNGGTGTTAANAGTATTAACTTTAGAAAAACATTNGGTGATGATGAAGTAAAAGATGCTGTAATCGTATCAAAAGATCATGAAATAATGGTTGTTACTGAAAANGGNACNATTTGTNGACAAGCTGTTGCAAAAATATCAACNCAAAGACGATCTTCAATGGGAGTAAAAATTATCAAANTGGATGATGGTGATAAAATTACTGCTATGAAATCTATTATTGAAGANGAGGTTGNAGANNNNACTGNAGANGCNACTAAAGCTAATAAATTNNTTTAGTTAAAAATNCCCCATAAATAAAGATAAGTTTGGCATAACTCAAATGTTTGCATGATGTTGTTATTCANACTTTCNGTACAATCATAATAATTATTATTTAGATCAGATAACATAAATACATAATAGAGTGATGCTGTAACTGTGATATCAGTTGTAGATGTNTTAGTGAATGANCCCAGTTGTAAAACAGNATTNNTNGTNGCAGAATCCATTGAAGTTGTATGCTCGTTAGGGTCGAAGACAAAGCTTTGTAAATTTAAGGTTGTTGTTTGACTTTCGGTATTATCCCATGATANTTGAATGGTTGTTGCAGTTGTATAGATTAANTNGAATTCAAGGTTCCCATCTAATGTTTGGGTATAATNTTCAATATCGGAACAACTTGATATTGTAAAAATTACTAAAATAATNACAATATTTTGCCAAATTTTCATGATTTATTCACCATAACAAGAGCTAATACCCNTAAGAAATGTTTTTGAAACGTATTAAATTAGGTGTTTTTCTTTTTTTTTGCTACATTTAACNATATGAAAAANTATTTTTTTGTAAGTTCTTTTCTTTTTNTTGTTATTCTTACAGTAAAGATAAGTGCNGTAGAGATTGATAACCCGAAACTATTAAAAAAAGCGCAAAAGTTAGCTCAGAAATATCTTATTGTTGATGGTCATGTNGATATTCCATATCGNTTAAATGTGGGTTGGGAAGATATTTCTGTGAAAACAGATAAAGGTGACTTTGATTACATTCGGACNGTTTCTGGNGGGTTAGATGCACCCTTTATGTCAATATACATACCATCTTCTTANCAAAGTGAAATGGGNGCTTCAAAACAGTTTGGCTTAGAAATGATCGGCTTAATTGAACGGCTCGTTAAAGAACATCCTAATCACTTTGCCTTTGCNTATACTCCTGATGATTTAATTCGTAACAAAGAACTTGGTTTGATATCTTTGCCTATGGGNATGGAAAATGGGTCTGGAATTGAAAATGATATAANAAATTTAAAATTATTTTTTGACAAAGGGATTCGTTATATTACACTTACTCATGCTAAAGATAATCTGATTTCTGATTCTTCTTATGCCATTACTGAAACTTGGAATGGGTTAAGTTCTTTTGGTAAGGACGTCGTTAAAGAAATGAATCGGTTAGGGATAATGATTGATATTTCTCATGTATCTGATAATGCTGCATTTCAAGTGCTAGAGTTGTCTAANGCTCCAGTAATTGCTTCACACTCCTCTATGCGANACTTTACTCCAGGCTGGCATCGAAATATGTCTGATGAAATTTTAATTAAATTAGCAGAAAATGATGGTGTCATTATGATTAATTTTGGTTCGGATTTTCTTTTAANAAAGTCACAACTATCTAAAAAGGTTATAGAAGGAATGGTTCGGAAATGGTCTTTGCAATTACCAAAAGAAGAGAGGCAAAAAGGAGATGACCANATTAAACAGCTTGAGAAAGAGTATAAAACATCNATTTGGAGNCAATATTATCGTTTTGCAGATGTTGAAGATGTTGTGGATCATATTGATTACGTGGTTAAGTTAGTAGGTATTGATTATGTTGCTTTTGGATCTGACTTTGATGGTGTTGGGGATAGTTTACCAAGTCGAATTAAAGATGCGTCTATGTATCCAAATATAATTTATTTGTTANTAGATCGTGGNTATANTACTTCAGATATTAAGAAAATTTGTTCTGATAATGTACTTCGTGTTTGGAGAAAAGTGATTAAAATAGCTGAGGAAAGTTAAAATAAGACTTCTCACTTTTTTTTTTACCTGTAATAATAATTATTATGTATAGTTCAGTAAATCCGTATTCGGATCAAAATCTAGAAGAGTTTGATTGTCATAGTAATGAAGAATTACATGATATTTTGGAGTCGCTTAAACGCTCTTACACTGATTGGAAGGTCATTTCACTTGATGAACGGCTTGCCTTAGTTAAAGAGATTGGAAATAAGCTAGAAAATGTTAAACAAGAATGTGCTGAATTAATTTCAACTGAAATGGGTAAGCCTTTGACACAATCATTAGGTGAGATAAATAAGTCTATTGGATTATGTCGCTATTATTATGATAATTCAAAACGTTTAATTGACTCTATTTCAAATCCATCCATTCAACTTGATTCAATTGGTATCATTTTAGCTGTAATGCCATGGAATTTTCCAGTTTGGCANTTATTTAGGGTTTTAATACCNCAAATTATCATGGGGAATGTAATTTTATGTAAACCTGCACCAAATGTTTCGATGGTTAATGAGTTTCTAGCTAAGCTTTTTTATGATGTCTCTATATTGAAATTTGTTCGTTTAACTAATGCTCAAGTTGCTGANTGTATCAAAGATTCTGCGATAAGAGGTGTTACANTAACGGGTAGTGTTCGTGCCGGTAAGGCTGTTGCTACTATTGCTGCAGCTGAAGTTAAACCTACTGTTCTTGAATTGGGTGGTAGTGACCCGTTTATTGTTACTCAAAATGCAGATTTGGATTTAGCTGCTGAAAATTTGTTATTATCGCGTTTTCAAAATGCTGGACAAAGTTGTATTGCTGCCAAACGCTTAATTATACATCATTCTGTAAAAATTGATTTTTTGGAACGATTGATTGCAGGTGTAAAGACTTTTAAATATGGTGATCCATTAGACTTAGCNACAAATATAGGGCCGTTGGCACGAAAAAGTTGCCAAGATACAGTTATGGATCAAGTNAAAAGAGGGCTAGAAGATAATGCTTCGCTTTTATANCANTCTGATATAACACATATTCTAAGAGGNTGTTTTTTTCCTGCNACNATTATCGAGGTGTTTTCAGTTGAGAATAACTTATGGAAAGAAGAAGTCTTTGGTCCTGTTTTAGCTTTTATGAGTTATGATACAGACGAAGAAGCTGTTCGGTTTGCCAATGCGTCTGAATATGGATTAGGAGCTAGTGTTTGGTCTAAAGATGAAGAGCGTCAAAACTTTTTTATTAAGCATATTGAGGCTGGTATGCTTGCTATAAATAAAATGATGGTTTCGACCTATGATCGACCTTTTGGAGGGATAAAACAGTCTGGTTATGGCCAGGAACTTGCCTTGGAAGGGTTGTTAAGTTTTATNAATAAAAAGCAATTATTTAAGTAATTAATCAAAAATTTGAGTTAATGTTAAGGTAGAGCTTGGTAGAACTTCGTCAATATCAGGGGTATATGTTTTAACTGAATCATAGAAACTTGTTACTGATATATTAAAGGTAGATTCAAATTTTTCTTCCCAATTTTGGTTTGTTGCTCCTGATTCCATGAACGTTTTATATAGTAATTTAAAAGCATCTTCTTCAGCGATATTTTGTTTCATTAATTCTTTTACTAGTACCAATGCCATAAAAACAGATGAACTGTAATTTGTATCTTTGTCATCACTATCATGACTTTCGAATATACTTGGGTCTGTTGATACTGCATTATCTACATAATCTTGTTGGTTAAAATAGTCATTGTTGTAATAATTTCGTATATAAATCGATTCAAACGAAGCTGCAGCACCTTCGATTAGCCATTTTATATCGATGCTATCAGGTTCGTTGTTTGGTTNGTTCATAGCTGCACTTATACTNCGTTGATAAACATGAAAATATTCATGTGCAATCACAGAATAGCGATGATAAGAGTCATAGGTAAATTCATTNTTTGGTATTTCTGTAACCATGATAGGTAAANCGTTTTGGTTACTTATATAAGCTCCTCCCTGAATACCTACATAAGGATCTGTAACATTATCGTTCCATGCATAAACCGTTAAACTAGGAAAATAAGTTTGGTATGTCGGAATTAATGTCATTAAGTTGTTCATAATGACATAAAACTCTGTTGTCCAATCTGAAGGTAAACTTTCGTCAATGTTGTACGTAATATCTATTAAATCTGCTACATTACATGTTCCGTCATCATCACGATCTCCATCAATTAANGTTCCAGACCCATTTGTATATCGTTCATTATTAGAGTCTAAACTACAACTGTCACAGCTAGAGGGTATNTGACAATTACCATCATCAATTTCTGCTGAACTATCATAATTACAGGCTGTTTGGTCTGTACATCCATTGGNTGAGCTGTTTAATATTTCACCACAACTAGTTAAAAATAAGAACGATAAACATAAAATCCCCTTGAGAGTGATTTGTTTAAGCGTAAAGCTTTTCACGTTTAACCTTTATTCGATCTGCATGTAAATAATCTTCAAATTTAGACTCTTCATCAATANAACCTTTAGGGCTTACCTCAATAATTCGATTTGCAACTGTGTTCATAATTTCATAATCTTGAGATGAAAATATAGTACATCCATTATAATTCATCATACCTTCATTTAAAGATGAAATCGCTTCTAAATCCAGATGATCAGTAGGTTCATCAAATAATATTGTATTGGGTTCAGTTAACATGATTTTTGCAAACATGGCTCTAGCTTTTTCTCCTCCAGATAAAACATTAACTGTTTTGTTTGCATCATCTCCAGAAAATAACATNCGGCCTAAATAGCCTCGTATCATCATTAAATCATCAGAGTCTGAATAGTTTCCTAACCATTCAACTAANGGNGTTGGNTTTTCAAAAAACGTATTATTGTCTTTTGGAAAATANTCAACNTCAGTACTTTCACCCCAGATGATTTCACCTTGATCTGGCTTTANTTTACCTGCGAGTATTTCAAGAAGTGTTGTTTTTGAGATACTATTTCTACCCGCAATCGCAACAACATTTCCTTTAGTGATATCAAACGACACATCGTTTAATACGATTTCTCCATCTAATTTGTGCGTAATGTTTTTTACACTTACAATTTTAGTTCCTAGTTTCTTATCATTTTTGAAACTGATATATGGTGATTTTCTTGTNGATNNNGGAAGNTCGTCTGGTTTAATTTTTTCTATTAGTTTTTTACGTGATGTCGCTTGTTTTGACTTTGAGGCGTTTGCGCTAAACCGGCGTACAAATGCTTCAAGTTCTTCTATTTTTTGTTCACTTTTTTTATGTTTATCTTCTCGTTGTTGTTTTGCTAATTCAGCACTTGTTTTCCAGAAATCGTAGTTACCAGGAAATATCTTAATGTTTCCATAATCAACATCGGCAATATGAGTACAGACTTTATTTAAAAAGTGTCTATCATGAGATACGACAATAACTAAATTCTCAAAATCGAGTAAATAATTTTCAAGCCACTCAATTGTATTNTAGTCAAGTTGGTTTGTAGGCTCATCTAATAATAAAATGTCAGGATTACCAAACAGCGCTTGTGCTAATAATACACGAATTTTTTGTCCAGATTCTAAGTCTGCCATTTTCTTTTCTTGGAGTTCTTCGTTAATACCAAGATCGCCTAACATAATTGCAGCATCAGATTCGGCTGTATAGCCATCCATATCTCCAAAAAGTTCTTCAAGTTCGCCAATTCGCATTCCTTCATCATCAGATAATTCATCTTTTTCATATAATGCGTTTCGCTCAGCATAAATGTCGTAGAGGGCTTTATGTCCCATAATGACTGTTTCAAGTACACTNTATTCATCAAACGCAAATTGGTCCTGTTTTAAAACAGCAATACGTTTTCCATCTTCAATAATAATGTTGCCGTTTGTTGCTTCTAATTCACCAGAAATGACTTTTAAAAAAGTTGACTTGCCAGATCCATTTGCACCAATTAAACCGTAACAATTTCCAGGTAAGAACTTGATGTTTACGTTTTCNTATAAGGCTTTTCCAGAAAAAGCTATTGTTAAACNACTTGTCGTAATCATGAGCAGGATTATAGCAAAGTATGTGTCATTTTTCTATCTATTTTATTCTGTATTCTAAAGAGTTTATTTTGTAGTCTTAATTAAAAAAAGTGACTATGCTAAACTTTTATTAATTACACAGCTTAACAAGGATTTTTATGGTTGGATTAGAAGACTATTTAAAAGTTATTTATGTCTTATCACGAACCTCATCTGATGNGGTTCGTACAAGTGATATTGCAAAAAAAATGATGATTACGCGAGGTGCTGTTACGCTTATGGTTAAAAANCTAGCTANAAAAGGCTATTTAGATTATTCGCGTTATCAAGGTGTTGTATTAACAAAAAAAGGNCAAGACATTGGGCATTCTATGTTACGACGTCATCGCTTAATTGAGCTTTATTTAAATCAAAAGCTTGGAGTGTCGCCTGATGCAGTTCATGTTGAGGCTGAAGCGTTGGAACATGCTATGTCTGATTATCTTGTTGATAAAATTGATGTGGCATTGGATTTTCCTAAATTTGATCCGCATGGTGATCCGATACCACAAAAAGATGGTTCGTTTCCATCTCATCAAGATGTTAAACAATTGGCACAGTGTAATGTANACGAGATAGGTAAGATTGTTCGGATTAGTTGTGACGATCAAGCATTTTTACAATATTTGCAATCACATTACATCAATTTAAATCAAACGGTCGTTATTAGGCAATGTTACGACTTTGATCATTCGGTTGATGTAATGGTAAATCAGGCCGAGCACCATCTTACATCGTTCGATTGTCAGCATATCTGGGTTGTGCCCGAAAAAGGAGAAATAAAANTATGAGTATAAAAAAAATATGTTTTANAACGATATCGGTTTTTCTTATTTTAATTGGAATTGTNAGTTGCTTTAAGAAAAAGGAAGTTAGTCCATCTCAAAAATTAAAAGTGGTTTCCACGATTGGGATGATTTCGGATATTGTAAATGAAATTGGGGGTGACAAAATTGAAGGNATTGCCTTGATGGGGCCTGGTGTGGATCCGCATTTGTATCGTCCTTCTGAAGGNGACGTTCGAAAGTTAAATGAAGCTCACTTAATATTTTATAATGGACTCCACCTAGAATCTAAAATGTTAACCTTGTTTGACCATGTTAAAAAGAATAAGCCTGTCGTGGCTGTNACACAAACTATTCCTGAATCCCGATTATTAACTCCACCTGAATTTGAAGGGTTTCATGATCCTCATGTTTGGTTTGATTTAGGGTTATGGGAANTTGCTGTTGATGTTATTACAACTGCATTAATTGAGTTATTGCCTGCTGAAGAAAACTTTTTTTTGACTCAAAAGGACCGCTATTTAACTGATTTACGAGCGTTAAAACAAGTCTCTTTAGCCGCTGTTCAAACTATACCAGTAGAGCAACGTGTTTTGGTTACAGCNCATGATGCATTTAATTATTTTGGTCAATTTTATGATTTTGAAGTTAAAGCATTGCAAGGTATTTCGACGCAGTCTGAAGCTGGGATTGAAGATGTTCAAGCATTGGTTCAATTTATTGTAGATCGTCAAATACCAGCTATTTTTGTTGAGTCTTCTATACCTAAAAGGCATCTTCAGGCTGTTCAAGAATCTGTNAAGNCGAANGGTTGGAATGTTGAAATTGGTGGTGAACTTTATTCTGATGCTTTAGGAGCCCCTGATTCTGCTGCCGGAACCTATTTAGGTATGATTCAACATAATGTAAATGAGATTGTAACTGCTTTATCAAAAAAATAACGGAGGATAAATAATGAAAAAATTAATTTTGTTAGGNGTATTGCTTATTCAATGTAGTAGTTTAGCAACAGAACACACTNTTCAACTGAATGGAGCGATGTCAGCAGGTGTTAATGGCTATCATGTGCCAAATGATCAACAATACAAGCAGGTTGATGTAGCTTTTAATTTGGATTTAACAATTCCATTGTCNAATGACGTTGAAGGTTTTTTTCAGCTTCAGGGTGGAGCAGGNGGATCTTATTTGGGATTTCCTGGCCCTGAAGCGGTATTAACTGATATTAATGTTGCATATACTCCAGAAGGGCAGCCCTATTCATTTGTCTTTGGGTCATTTGATACGCCATTTGGTCAGTATACTAATCGATTAACGAATAATGCNGATATGTCAGCAAATTTATTTGTAAAAAATCCATTACTTTATACGACATTTGCGGGNGCTGTTGGAACTTTAAATACGTTAGGAATTATGACTAATTATAATCATCCCTTGTTTACAGCAACATTAGCTTTAACAAATGGAACGGCTGAAAGTGCACAAAATGATGATGGGAATTTTGGTACGGTTATTCGCCTTGTTTCTAAAGTGAAAGGCATTTCTGATTTTTCTATTTCTTATTTGACAGCTAATGATGCAGGTAACACGGATTCTTTTAATAGTAATGTTTCGGGTTGGATGCTTGATATCGATAAAGATATTTTTGAACGTTTAGCATTGCGATCTTATTTTTCTTCGTTCACTTATAATGACAAAAATAGTTCTACTAATGACGATATTTCATCTATGTTATTGGAATGTGTATACCANTTTGAGACTTATTCACTAGGGTTTCGTTATGATTCTTATCAGCGNGATGATCAAACGACTGTAAACTCTGATATTCCTGTAAACTTTTTAAGTTATTCTGCCCTTACTAGTGGAAATGTCTATGCTAATTTTGAAGCTTACTCTTTTGGCTATTTACGACCTCTTCAAAAAGATGTTGAGTTAAAGGCGGAAACTTTTTTGGAAAGTGGTGATTCTGAACAAAAAGCGCTAGGTTCTATAATTTATGTTACATTTTTCTTTTAAGTGGGTATAGAGCTGTATGACTAAACACGTTATAGAGGTTAAAGACTTAACGGTAGCATACAACGAAAAGCCAGTTTTATGGGATATTGATGTTAATATTCCTGAAGGGATTCTATTATCAATTGTAGGCCCAAATGGTGCGGGTAAAACCACATTCATAAAGTCGATTTTAGGGTTAGTAAAGCCAGCGGCTGGTAAAGTTGAAATTCAAGGTCATCCAATTAAAAAGCAACTGAGAAATGTCGCATATGTTCCACAACGAAATACCGTTGATTGGGACTTTCCTGCAAATGTTTTAGATGTTGTTTTAATGGGGCGCTACGGTCAGTTAGGTTGGTTTAAGCAAGTTAGAAAACAAGACAAGCAACTTGCGATAGAAGCACTCGAAAAAGTAGGAATGGTTGATTATTTAGACCGACAAATTAATCAATTGTCTGGTGGACAGCAGCAACGGGTATTTTTGGCTCGTGCGCTAGTTCAAGATGCTAACATTTATGTTATGGATGAGCCTTTTGTTGGTGTAGATGCGGCTACTGAGGCGGCTATTGTTATGCTTTTAAAAGACCTACGCTCTAAAGGCAAAACTGTTATTGTTGTACATCATGATCTACAAACTGTTAAAGACTATTTTGATTGGGTCTTTTTATTAAATATTCGTGCCATTGCTTGTGGTCCGATTAAATCTGTTTTTACATATGAAAATTTAAAATTAACATATGGGGGGAGAACATTTCAATTAGGAAAGGATGTCGCTCTTAATTTGGAATTGGAATAAATGTTATCTTTTATGTTTGATCACACCTTTATTGTGGTGTTAATTGGGACAATTATTTTAGGTGCTGTTTCAGGTGCTTTGGGGTCGTTTGCTGTTCTACGTAAACAAAGTTTACTTGGTGATTGCATTGCTCACGCTGCCTTGCCTGGGATTTGTTTAGCTTTTTTATTTACATTTTCAAAATCAAGTATCTTTTTGTTGTTGGGTGCGGTTATAGCTGGCCTTATAGCTACTTTATTTTATCAATTGGTTATGGAGCAATCTTTGTTGAAAAGTGATACGGTACTAGGTTTAATTTTGTCGGTTTTTTTTGGTTTTGGTTTATTTTTGTTAACGTATATTCAAAAACTACCTCTAGCAAATCAATCAGGATTATTTAGTTATTTATTTGGAAGTGCGTCAACCATGCTTCGATCAGATGTGCTAGTGATGGCTATTTTAGCTTTAATCATACTTTCAATTCTTATTTTATTATGGAAGGAATTTAAATTAATTACCTTTGATGCGGATTATGGTAAAGTCTTAGGCTTTCCTAAAAAACGGTTAGAGTTTTTATTAACATTTTTGATTGTATTGGCTATTGTGATTGGGTTGCAAACAGTGGGTGTTATTTTAATGAGTGCAATGGTTATTGCACCGGCAGTTGCAGCACGACAATGGACAGATCGACTTGAACTTATGTTTGTTTTATCGGCTTTTTTTGGTGTTGTTGCTAGTGTTGGTGGTGTAGTCATTAGTGGAACTGTATCAAATATTCCTACCGGGCCAGTTATCGTTCTTGTTGTCAGTGTAATTGTTGTTTTATCGTTATTATTTTCACCTAATCGAGGATTGCTATGGGCGCTATGGCGGCACCATAGACAGCGGTTTACTATTCGTGAAGAAACGTTATTAAGTAATTTATTATTGTTTTCTGAAACAGGGACAGATTTATTAAATGCACATGACATGAAGGCATTGGATTCGATTGGGCAAGATGGTACAAGACGTATTTTTGAACGGCTTAAAGACAAAGGACTAGTTTATAGTCCACAACTGGGATTTTGGGGTTTAACAAAAAAAGGTTTGGGTAAGGCTCAGGCTATACAAGAGGGGATTCAAGATGACACCCGAACTTGATATTATTTTAATTGGCATTGTTTTGGTTCTTGCTTGTGTTATTCCTGGAACTTTTTTGGTTTTAAGAAGACTTTCTTTAATGAGTGATGCTATTAGTCATTCTGCTTTACTTGGTATTGTAATTGCTTTTTTTATTGTTGAGTCTTTGGACTCTGTTTGGCTTATTTTAGGCGCGAGTATGGTTGGAATGGTTACTGTAGGTTTAACAGAGGCCTTAATTACAACAAAGCGGGTAAAAGAAGATGCTGCTATTGGATTGGTTTTTCCAGTTTTTTTTTCAATTGGTGTTATTTTAATTAATAAATATGCAACAACGCTTCATTTTGATTCAGATTGTATTTTATTTGGAGAAATTGCATTTGCTCCTTTTGAACGAATGATGATAAATAGTCAGGACCTTGGACCTAAAGCGTTATGGGTTATGGGAAGTATTCTTATATTTAATGTCGTATTTTTAATAGCCTTTTATAAAGAATTAAAACTGGCAACATTTGATACAGGTTTGGCTAAGTTGATGGGATTTAGGCCTCGTTTATTGCATTATATGATCATGTTTGTCACGGCTATTACAGCTGTCGCTGCTTTTGAATCAGTAGGTTCAATTTTAGTTGTAGCATTAATGATTACGCCAGCTGCGACGGCTTTATTGTTAAGTGGTCGATTATTTTCAATGATTCTTATTGGAATGGGTGTTGGTGTGATAGCTGTTTTTTTTGGCTATGGTTTAGCAACTCATTATGATACATCTATTGCAGGTTCAATTGTTACGATGAGTGGGGTTTTGTTTATATTGGTCTTTTTATTTGCGTTTCCAAATGGTGTTATGGCAAAAATATTACGTTTTAAGCAACAAAAACTTGATTTTTCAGCATCTATGTTATTGGTTCAATTATTTGATCACGAAGGCCAGCCCAAGGAAAACTTTGAAATTACAACTATGAATATGGTGGATCATATGGATTGGAGTCATTCTTTTTCAGAACGAATTACTCGGTATTGTGTTCGAATGAATTATGTTTCTCGTAAAGGTAATTCTTTATATCTAACAAATTTAGGTCGAGAATTGGCACGTCAGGCATTGTCGGGATAATTGGGATGTTTGTGGTGGAGGGAGCTGGATTTGAACCAACGTAGAGCATAGCTCGGCAGATTTACAGTCTGCTGCGATTGACCACTCCGCCATCCCTCCAAATAATAAAACAAAATTTTAGACTGTATAGCTTTATGTGACAAGTGTTTT
>NZFK01000048.1 GCA_002690645.1 Rickettsiales bacterium | reverse complement strand
ATCTGATACATTCAATCTCTTATTAAACGATACTTCATTTGCAAACGTAACCTGATTCCCTGTGACTACTAAGTTTGCCACTCCCGTTGTATTTATCTCTGAAACCTCTATCCCTGTTACCACTAAATTACCAGATACGTTAAAATCTCCATTTCCTTCAAAAATATAATCACTATCTGGGTCACTAATCTCACCCAATTGAACCTTTGTCATAGCGACCAATTTATTCACCGTAACATGATCGTAAAATGTTGCATTATCAATGGTTATCGTATCAAATTCAATTGTATTCGCTGATACAATATCTGCATTCACTTGCGTCACGTTAAATGTTGCTTCAATATTAAATGAATCTAATACCGTTAACTGATTAATTGTTAACCCTCTTAACCCTAAATCACTATCAACATCCAAGGCATCTGCCTTAATCGTTCCAGCAACTTCTAACGCTGTGCTTGGTTTGCTAACATTAATACCTACGTTACCGTTATTAAATAAAGCCGCATAGCGCTCTTCATTACCTACTTGTTCTCCCATATCAACTCGTAAACCCACTATTTCACTGGTCGCGCCACTTGTAATATTTAAAGTTGAAAAATCGATATCAATACCTGTTGCAACATTTGTCGCTGTCGCTGAACCGAACGAATTTCCTGCTGTCGTTGAAAAATCCATTTCGATACCTTTTAAATCATTTGTAAATGTATATGTTAACCCATCACCCTGAGCTAAGAGAGGTTCGTTAACAATCAATTCAATTTTTTCTGCAGTATGAGAAGATGCTTGACTATCAAATGTTTTACTAATAAATAAACCTGTATTAAGTAAATCAACTGACCCTAAACTAATATTTCCTGAAGCATTAATACTAAATCCATCACCAATTCGAATTGATTCAGCATCAATTGATGTAAAATAACCATTTACAGCTTTCAAATCTCCAGAAACTGTCATCAATGAAGTTAAGGTTTCTGTTTCATCTGTCCCTATCCCTACTTTTCCTGTCTCATCAACTATAAATAATTGTGTTCCACTTGTATCTTTAAACACCAACAAGTCATCCCCACTATCTACCTGTTCAATATCTACCATCGCACTTGGATTTTGAACACCACCTATCCCTACTTTTCCACTCTCTTTCACTACAAATAAATTACTTACACTATTTGAATCTACCCTTAAAAGGTCTTCATATTCTTCATTTGTATAATCATTATCACCTTGATAGCTTCTTATATGAAATAACGCTTCCGGATCAAAACTTGTTCCCGACGATATCCCTACTGCTCCCCCTGCAAAGATTGCAGCATATTTTGTAGCGTCATCTTCAGCTGTTTTAGCCAACACATTACTAACATCAACCAATAAACCTATCGCTGTTTCACCTGCGTTTAATCGTCCCGCTGTTGTTATATTATCTAAAACACCAGTTCCTGCTCCATATAATGGATCACTGGCTATCTTCACGCTCATACCTATTAAATTTAAATCTGTTCCACTAGATTGTAAGGTGTTACCAACTTTAACAACGATATCTTCAATAACAACGTCTTGATTTGTTTGATATGACGTCGAGTTATTAAGCGACGCAATAAGCTCAATTTTATTTAAACCATTATTTGCCAACTTTAACCCAGAACTTTCCGTCCANGTTAACCCATCTGACGATGTTANACTTCCATTATCATCAAACACCAATATCTGATTGTCTGTCCCTGAAAATAAATTTGTTAAATTGACAATAGTACCTGATTCAGGACGTTGGAAAACCAATTCATTTTGATCTAAATATAAATAAGCTCTAGATGTATCCGTAGGCTTCGTATCAAGATTAGAAAAACTAAACGTATCAGCAAAATACACACTTTCGTTAAACGTTACTTTGTTATTAAATTGAAGTGTCTCACCAGTAAAATTTAAATTATCCGAACCAAGAAAACTCAAATTCGACACCTCTAAAGAATCTACAACTAAATTACCAGAAACTGCCATATCTCCATCTACAGTAAATAAATAATTCGGATTTGAAGATGCAATACCAATATTTCCATTATCTAAAATAACCATTCGCTCTTTAGGAAATGAATCAACTGGATCAGTAATAAAAACTAGCTTACTTACACCTGGAGCTTCTTGAACAGCAACAATACCAGACCCCTTATTAGCTGAAGTTGAAAACTCTTCATATTCAGGTGAAAATAAAATACCTATCCCTACACCAGCAGAATCATCATCTACTAAACCTAATCTTAACGCATTCCAGCTTGTAGAATTTCCTGGATCAAAGCTAGTTGGATCTTCAATTTTTAAATCAAAAACATATTGAGGCTTATCAGTACCTATTCCAATTCCTGAAGAATCAACAAAAAGTTGATTTTCATTTATATTAAGTGAATTTCCAATAACAACATCAGAATCAATAACCATTGAGTCTATGTAAGCGTCACCAGAAACCCGTAAAATACCCTCTTCAACATTAGAAGTATTGATTGACATTCCTGTAACTTGTGCAAATTCACTGGTAAGTACAGCATTAACATTTACATCATCAACATTTAAATTTTCAACAGTTACATCTTCGATAACATTCAATGTTGAAAACGTAGCATCTGCAACATTGAAATCACCCATATATTGGATTGTTTGAATTTTCATTTCACCTAATACTTCAAGTGTATCTACTTTAACATCATTCATATCAGCGTTATTTGCAACCAACAAATTATTTAAAGTAATAGTTTCAAAGATAAAACCATCAGTTAACGTTATAGAGTCGACAAGAATGTTGCCACTAACATCTAAAGCATATGAAGTATTAGGAGTTGCTAAACCTATACCAACTGTACCGCCATTAAATACTGCCGCATACCGAGAAGATGCATCAGAATCATTACCTGAAGAAGAAACATCTACATATAAACCATAAATTTCACTATCTCCAACCAAATCAATATTATTAAAATTTAAATCTATACCTTTAACCACAGAGTCAGTCAAAATCGTGCCGCTTTTCAATGACATATTCATATCCAAATAAGTTATATTTTTATCTAAATTATAAGTTAATGCATTGTTACCTGCTGTCCCATCAACCTCAACAAATAGTTTTTGTAAAATATGATCTTGTGTTTGATCCTCATCAATAAAACTATAAATTTCGAATAAAGCTTCTGAATTAGCTGTACCAATCATTACTCTACCACCATCTACAACAAAACCATTATTACCAATATTCATTGTGGCTGCAGTTAACCCCTCAGAAATAATGATATTATTTGCTGAAATTGTTCCTCTTACATCTAATTCAGATTGCGGATCTAATGTACCGATACCAACTACAGGATCAACCCCCTCACTATCAGCAAAAAAGACTTTATTCGCCTCATCAACAATTAATGAAGGGACAGATAATTGGCCTGACAAATTAAACTGATTTGCAGAAACCACACCATCAACTTCTAAAGCAACACTTGGTTCTTCAACACCAATTCCAACATTTCCACCCAAAAATACAGCTGCATATTTAGAAGAATCTGCAGATAAAACATTATCCGAAACATCAACATATAAACCGATCGCTTTTGATTTATTAAGGAAAACACCAGAAGAGCCCATATCTATATCAAGTAATTTAACTGTTACCGGTGCAGCAGAATTACCCCAGTCATCATCAATAAATAAAGAGATTTTTTCTTGTGTGAGAGACTGCACTGTATCTAAAAGGCCATTACTATCAAGAGTTGTTTCAATATGCATGGCTGTATTTTCACTAAAAGTAACATTATTAGATACAATAAAATTAGTTAAATTTTGATAATTAGAAANTTTAAAGTTTGCTGTAAGTGATAGCTGATAATTATCATTATCCCAATATATAGGAGAAATACCTACTGTNGTNNNNTCNACNNAATATGAAAANGGNCCACTTTGNGANNCTGANGANNANTGTAANGGAGANGATAANGTNGTTTCAGCTACAGAATNAGANTTATANGTTAATTCNCCATCTTTAACAAATANTTCACCATATTCATTAGCTGATGTTCTATCTTCAAAAAACATTGTNTCTAAAGTTAGATCACCATCCATNTCAATTCCAACGCCAACATTTAATGAAGTAAAANANGCATCTCCATTNACATACAATGCATAATCATCNTAATTAGCNCCATTTAATAANCCNTTTTTATATTCTTGTTCAGTTAAATTAATAACAATATTATANGTAGANCTTAATTTATAATCATCAGTAGTTTCCCANCCAATTTCTAAAGATTCAGCAATATTTGGATCAAAATCAACACCTGCAATATTTAATGTAGCAACACTTAAAACACCATCAACAAANACTTCAAAATCATTTGCTGATNGAAAAACATCCAAATTTGTAGTNCCNACAGCCATATCACCATCAATAAACATATTACCTGATACCTCTAACGCAGCATTTGATGTCGCNATTCCACGNCCTAAGACTAAAGAATCTTCACTTAAAGAAAAAAATGAATCTTTATTTTCTAAATTNGAAGATGGAGATATTGTAAAAAACGTTAAATCTTGTCCATTAATATTTTCTGTGACAAGCCCCATTACAAACCAATCTTGTTCATCTAAATCAAAAGTAATTTGAGGNAAAGANCCNAAATCATTTTGGTTAGATAACTCTAAAATTGTGTTTGGGGTAGCTGTACCAATNCCCACATTTCCAACCAAATAATATGTATTATAACCACCTGTCGTNCTTGGGTCTGCCCAAGGAGATCCAGAAAAAGGCTGGATCGATACAAATGCACCAGGNTCATCTGGNTCTGAAACAACTAATTTATCAACAAGAAGCGCNCCATCAATATCAAGTTTACCAGCAGGATTTGTAGTTCCTAATCCAATATTACCTGTAGCCGTAATTACGACAACATTAGATTCATCCGACTCTATATCTGANTCTANATATAGCATATAATCATCTGTACTATCTTCAGGTAACTCAACATAAAGNAAGGCTGATGTATCATCAGACCCAATACTTAACCTACCATTTACAAAAATACCTTCTTCTTGAGGNAAATTATCGTAGCCTAATCCAACAGCNCCNTANGAAGAAACAATAAATTTATCTGATTCGTTTGAGCCATCAGCATCAGAAGATGATAATGTCATAATATTTCCATATGAGAGATCTCTAAGTATTGTTAAAGAACTATTATCTGTCTGATTCGTATTAATACCAACNCCACCATATGCACGAACCAAGAATTGATTTTGAGCNGTTGATTCAAATCTATTTTCAGATACAGAGGCATCTGAAAAAACAAAAGTTCCNTCATGATTAGCCCCAGCATAATAACCAGCNGCAAAACTATAATCACCATTAGCTTCATTATTAAAACCACCTGGGATNACTGCATANTCTCCTAAANCTGTATTATTCGCACCACCACCAACAAANGAGGCATTACCAGANGCNATTGAATCCAANCCCATTGCAACAGAGTAATTTCCTATACTNTCATCATCCCATTGCGTACCNGTTACTCGACCCGCTCTAAATGAAGCTTTTCCTGGNTAAAAGAAAGATCGAGTNCCAGCNCCCTCNATNCCTANNGCCTCAGANTTACCATATGNNCCTTGAACCAATAATCCAGANTCNCCATANACATGNAAATTAGCTTTAGGNTCTGTTGTTCCAACACCTAAGTTTTGTTCNGCAAAAACAAAAATTGCNGAGTCTAAATCNCCACCTTGAGAAATTATAAAGGAATCAGGNATTTCTGAATCNACTCCAATAGTAAAATAATCNGTTCCTAANATATCAAATGTTATNGCAGCTGAGCCNGTNTCNCTNGCNATNTCTAANAANTTTGCTGGAGATGATGTTCCAATACCAACATTNCCTAATTCATAAAANANTTCATTATCATTACCNTGACNCCAAAAAGATCCTGANGAAAAAGCNGTNTGTATAGGTTGTCCATTTACTAAAAAATTNTCNGCATTAACAACCCCTGCNACATCAAANTCATATTCAGGATTTCCAAACCCCAACCCTACATTTCCTGAAGAGTTTACTCTTAAAACATAATCACCTGACGAATCATAAACTGAAAAATAATCCTGATCTCCATCACCTTGAACAGTAACTAAAGCCGTTGGATTAGATGTTCCTACAGCCAACATATCATTTTTAAAAACAAAATTACTTGTTGATGAAATCGTATTTATATCTGTCCANTAAGGTATTTCATNATNTCCNCNTGTNGANACTGNATCATATTGNACGCCCGTTAAAGANGAATAAACNCCATCATCNATNTAACCTAAAAAATCATTTNNNGAANTNTCATANTCTAANGTACCTTCTAAGGGAATTTCCTGAACGGAACTAGCTAATCTAANAGCACCACTAACAACCAACTGTTCTGTAAGATTCTGAGANACTCCAATNCCAACAGCTCCACCAGCAGAAGAATCAAAAAAGATATCATCATCATTTTGAGCATCTTGCCAAGCAAATACACTACTCAAGTAACTTAAAATAGGAACTTGATCAATAAAAATTTCAGAAACATTCATTGTTCCACGAACATCCATCACGATGTCATAAACTTGATCTTCATAAAGAATACTTGAGGTAGGTGTACTCGTACCAACACCAACAACCGCATTTGGTTCGTTAAAATAAATAACGTTATCATTTCTATTCCAAGAAAACTTTTCTTCAATATCAACACCATCTATCGTAAATGCANTTGCATTAATATTTCCATCTACATCTAATGCATAACGTTGNTCAACTACATCTAAACCGATNGCAACNCTTTGTGTATCTTGATCAACAACNAAAAAAGAATCTCCATTTTTATCTTTAACAACTAAATTTGCGCTGATATTAACATCTGANTCAAATTCTCCATCAATAACAGATGCATCAGCGTATAATGCTTCTTCCGCAATCGCAGCTTGCATTGCATAAGGAACAGATGTTAACGGAATATATGCACTAAACTCAGANTCATCAGAAATATCAAAAACTTCTAATAAAATATGCGGATTTTCAATATTAAAAATATCTGGTCCTAAANTCANACTNTNATCATCAACACTTAAAACAAAACTTGCAACACCACTCACAAAAGAATGATTAGAATAAAATTTAGACCACTTACTATTAGTTGCNGTNGTTCCNTTATAACTAAGTATACTTAATCGAACATTATAGTTATCACCTTCTAAACGTCCATCTTGCTGTGTAGCTAAAACCGTTTCAAACAACATATATTGNGGNGTAATATAAGAAANACTATNTTGAGCAAATNAATGTGATGAAAAAGTGAATATAAAAATAAAAAAGGCAAAAACAGCCNTAATGACATACGACTTAAAAAAACTATAAAGTGTTTGACTAAATTTATTTAGCATACTACATTTCCTATACTATTAAACGGTAAAAAGTCCAAAAACCTTGTATCGAAAAACCCCAATAAATTTGATTTAGGCATACATAAATTAAATATAATCATAAATAATGGAAAAATAATTTTATTTANAAGCCCAAAATACAATAAAANGAATAAAACAAGNAAGCCATAAGGCTCAACTTTATGTAAATAATGCTTTAGTTTATGGGGTGAGAAAAACATCAATACCCTTGATCCATCAAGAGGTGGTATTGGTATTAAGTTAAACAAGGTTAAAATAATATTTATTCGAACCATAGATAATGAAAAATATAGCACAAAAGTGGTGTTATTAGAATAAAAATTAAACAGTAAAAAATTGAAAATAATGGTAAAAAGAATAACTAAAGCTATATTAGATAGCGGTCCAGCCAANGCAATNAACATCATATCTCTATAGGGTTTTTTCAACTCATTTATATTTACNGGAACTGGCTTTGCCCAACCTAAAATAGGTAACTTAGCAACATAAAACATAATAGGGACTAAAACTGACCCCATAATATCCAAATGCTTAAGAGGATTTAGTGAAAGACGACCTTGGCGAGACGCTGTGTTATCACCTAATTTATGTGCAACCCAACCATGNGAAACTTCATGAATAACAATTGAAATAATTAAAGCTAAAAAATCTAAAATTAATATCATAATGTTACCCTCGGGTGAGCAAGTAAATAAGCTTTTCTCAAATGAGACTTAGATAAATGCTGATATATTTGAGTAGAAGAAATATGATTATGACCTAATAGCATTTGTACTTCTTTTAAACGTGCACCACCTTCAAGTAAATGAGTTGCAAAAGAATGTCTAAAAACATGAGGAGATACTCCCTTAATATTTGAAATTGCAGAATAATATTTAATNAGTTGATAAATAGCAAAACGAGTCATTTTTTTACCNTATTGATTTAAAAATAAAGCAGTTTGATTAAATACATTAACCTTACTCCGTTCGTGCTCAACATAATCATTAATAANTGATTTAAGCGAATCTGANTAAGGCACTAACCTTTCTTTCGAGCCTTTACCTTTAATTCGAATAAATTGTTTTGAGTTTAGAACATCCTTAAGTGTTAAACTTAATAATTCAGAAACACGACACCCAAGTGAATACAAGCATTCAATAATCGCAATATCACGATATTTTGTTTTCAAATTTTGTCGTTTTATATAATCAAAAAATAACTCAATTTCCTTTTTAGAAAGAATAAAGGGTAATTTTTGCTCAGATCGTAACTGAAAATTAAAGACAATTTCTTCAGAAAGTATAGATTCATCTGACAAATACTTTAAATACATTTTAAGAACAGATAATTTACGTTTTATACTGTAAGAGCTTAAAGAATTAGTAACTAAATAATTAAAAAATTGATTGACTGAATCCTGTAANGATTTATGAAAAACAATATATTTTTTTGCATGATTTAAATCAGACCTATACGCTANAATACTNGTCTTTGCTAACCCTTTTTCACATTCTAAGTATAAACAAAAGTCATTTATATAATTAAATAGTTTTTTCATACTCGACCCTTAAAATAATTTTCAACCAAATAAAAACCCAATACTGTTTTTAAATCTTTAATTTCATTATTTAAAATAGCTTTTTTATACCGATCAAAATCCCATCTAAAAAACTCTACAGCTTCATCCTCATCTAATGATTGTGACCCAAAAGAAATATCTTCAGCTAAAAAGAAACAATATTCCTCATTACAAAACCCTGGAGTTGGATATAATCGCTGTAATGTCGTCCATTGTTTAGCAATACATCCACATTCTTCCTTTAATTCACGTTTAGCAGCAGCCAAAATATCTTCATCTGCATCAACGCATCCAGCAGGAAGCTCAATTAAAACTGATTCAACAGGCTTTCGATATTGTTTAACAAAACATATACGATCTTGCTCATCAATTGCGATAATAACAACAGCCGGTGAATGGTCTACAATTTCACGATTTGAAATACGCCCATCTGAAAGTTTAACCTTATCACAGCGAACTGAGATAATTTTACCTTTATAAATTAGTTCAGATGATAATGTTTTTTCTTCCATTANTTATCTCCCAACATACTAACTTTAGCTCGTAATTGATTAATTAANTCTTGCTGTTTTTGAAAACGGTCTTCTAGTTCTTTTTCAAGGATAATATTATCATTTTCAATGTCATTAAATTCTTCATTTAACTCAAAAAGTTTGTCATTAACGATATCAGATTGAAACGAAAATCCAATAACTGTATTCACACTACCTTGCTCAACCAAGCTATTTTCCCATGCTCGTCCAATAACTAAAGGAAGTTGATCCAAAGAAATATCACTTTGGGAAACAGCTTTTGCATATCCATCATTTAAACCAGATGAAATTAAATAATCACCCTTAGTTACAGGTCCTTTAACTTTAACATCAACCTGNCCTAAAAAGGCAATTAATGCATAAAATTCTTCTTTATCATCACCAGGCCAGTTTCCTATAATAATTGGTGCAGTTGAAACAACCATTAATCGTTCAGCCCCAGTAGTATTTAAGGATACTTTACCACCAAATACACCAACAACATCCCCAGGCATTATAATTTCATCAGGATCAAGTTTAGGTAAATATTCCGCATAATCAGCCTGAGGAGATGTAAANGAAATACCACCGGATTCATTTCCTTCTATAGAACCAAGAGATCTCGTTCCACTACTACTATCCGCTAAAAATTCTATATAATTTTGACCTGGTTCTACAGGAGTGCCAAAGCTAACACCTGGAAAAGAAATTTTTAAAAGATTAATATCTGGATTTTCTTCTAAAGTATTTTCAATAATTGCTAAATCAGGCCCTGTTGTACTATTCGTTGTAGCTACAATAAACCCTGCAGGAATAAAGTAAGGTAAAGGAATCTCTGNACATTCTAAAAGATAATCTAAAGGGGCTCCTANAATANNAGGCTNAGCTCCATCAAAAGTAGCATAAAATACACTTNTATTATTANNAGAATTGNCTGCATTCAAANCTGGANAACCANTANNACCCATTTGTACAGATTCTCCANAAANATTTGTAAAAGCTTGATCTGGCAATTTGAAATTTTCTCCTGAATAATCTGATACGTTANNANCTGTAATTNNAGTGCCGTTGAATGTGTANTNGTAANNAGNGACNGCTNNNTCTAATNCAGGAANATAGTTAGGATACTCAGAANNCGTAAATGTANAGNCATCATAATTTCCAGCTGAACTAACTCCATTTAATAGCTCTGTTGATAAACGACAACCCAAACTATAATCATCTCCGTTTATGGTACCATCATATGATTTATAGTAGTACTCATTTATAAAGTTTACATTTTCTTTAAGCCAATCAATATAATGACAAGTACCTTCAGCATTATATGGATGATTAGGGTCATCATCACAATCAGTATAAAAAGTTTCAGTAGCTCCATCTGCATTGATAATTGAATAAACTCTATTTTCTGAATTTATATCTGAAAGGCTTTGTTCATGTACTGGGGTATATACAACGGCATCACTATAAACTAACTGAGGAGAATACTTAACATGAAATAAGGCCATAGGGTCATCAGTATTAACCCCAACATAAACAGCATTTTCATCTGTTTCAAATCCAAATGAATCTGTTGATGTAAAAGAAGTCGCAGCNACAGAAAAAACATCTCTAAACCGTAAATCTGGAGCAAGTTGAAGATCTGTAAAGCCAACTTTAAATTTAGCATAATACTCAGAATTTTGATCTTCTATAACCAACCGAAGTTCTGAAGATTCTTCCGCAACATTAAAACGTTGTAAGTAAAATTGGTCATAATTATCGGAATTAAAATCAGTATCAAAAGTCACGTTTGCTCCACCAGAAAAATATAGTGAAGTAGGATCTAAATTATCAATAGCTCCAGGAACATTTAATTGTCCGACTCTAACATTACCATTTACAACTAATGTATCTGTATAAAATGAAGGAGGTACAGCATTATCAAGACCTTCATATGTTTCTATCATATTAATTGCAACTTTACCTTTTAAAAAGCTCTCGCCCAATTGAGGTTGAAAACTTGACGAAATTTGAATTGGTGAATGATAGATATTTAGATCCCCAGTAGATGAAGTAACATAATTTTGGGATGCAATTATTGCGTAAGAATATTCATTCTCATATGCAACAAGAACCTCTAATACATCCTGAGATGTAATACGATATAAATCTCCATCAATATCAGTAGAAGCCAAAGGATCTAATCCTTCAATATTTAGGACTACATCATACATATCATCCGTATCTGACGCATCTGAACCTGAAGCCATTACAGTTAAAAGGTCNGTACTCCAATTTGATTCAATGTAAGCAACAGATTCTATCAAATAACCTTCTGAATCAAACCACTTATTTTNCATTTGCATTAATGCNTCATAAATTTTTCGAGAATCACCAAAATATTCTACATTAACAATACTTAAAAANCTGTCAAATGTTATTGGTCTAATAGAATCAATATCAGTCGAAATATTATTTTGTGTTTTAACATCTGNAATTGGATTTACATCTGTAAAAGACTTTAAAGCATTAAACATTAAAGATANATTCCACTTACTTTCAACATAATNATTTGGATCAAAATTTGAAAAATACATCAAATTACCAGTTGCTTTTTCTTGATACGTTTGTGGATCAAATGTTCTAATTTCTAATCCATATTTATAATCAGTTATACTATTATCACTAACACCAATACCAACTCTAACATCATTAACTTCATTAGATTCACTTAAAAATACTGCCGAATATAAATTTGTTGATTCATCGTGATCAACATCCCCNTAATCAATTAATATACCACCTACAAAATTTTGCGAGCTTATTTCAAATTCATTCTGAACAGCACCTTCTTGATCAGCAAAACTATCCGAAAAATTATTTGCTGTAGCCATAATTATTTTAGCAGCAAATATATCATTACCATCTAATAAGTCTTCTTGAACTTGCATGGTATATTCTGCCATTAAGGCTGAAGTCATCCCATCAACAAAATTTATAGAAACGCCTAAACCATATACCTTCTCATCTGGATCTATATTATTAATAGTTGGTACATTCATGTATAAAGAAACAAAATCNGCATCAATAAATTGTCCGTCTATAACATGAACCAAGTTACCTGAAATATATACGTCTCCATGCACCTCAAATTCAGAAGTTAAAGTATAGTCATCATCGATATTAATACCTAAATTACCAACTGAATCGATAATTAAATCATTATTTTGTGTTGCTAACGAGTCACTATAATCTGAGTTGATAACTAAAGTAGGAAATAAATTTGAAAGACCCATCGCAAAAACATAATTTTCAGTAACTGTTTCATTAATGGCAACTCCAGAATTAACTATAGTGAGTAAAGGAGAATCATTTGAATTATAAATAAAATCCAATTGAATATCTTTTGAAACAGTAAATTGAGCAAGAGAATTAACCAACCCAAAGTGTAAACTTGCATCAACCATATCATTAGCAGAAACACCTGAATATAGCCCTATACTATTATCAATTAACACCTCAGCTGTACCAGCAGTAAATCCAGAATAAGCTAAAATATCACCTTCAACCATTAACTTTTCAGCAAAATTTAATGTTGCAATAATATCTTTTACATAATAAAGTTCATCCGTTAAATTACCCCCTGAAACAGACAAGTTTTCACTAACACGCCAAGTTTGAAGTGTAGCGNTATTTTGTACCGAGCTATCCCATTNAGAAGATTCTTCTAAATATTGTAAAACTTTATATGTGTTTGAATCAGGATCAAGTGTTTGCTGAATTTTAGCTCTATTTGTCCAAACCCACTCAAAATAGTCACATCCATCAACAGATGTGGCCGTATTTGAAGCACAAGTATCTTCAATATTGTTTGTATTTTTAAAATCTTTATAAGTAATATCTTCAGAAAAGTCTTTGCCAATGTATAAAACATTCTTTGTAATAACAACATCACGTTCATTATCAAAAGTATTTATGACAAAAGAATACGAATCTTCGTTTTGAGGACCTGCAACAAGTAAAGATGCAGGAAAATCGGAAATCCGGTTTGTTCCAATAGCCGTTAACCCATTAAGCGAGTACATAGTGTCAGATAATGCAAAATCAAACAAACTCGATNCATTAGAATTTTTATACTGAAATGAATATAAAGGATCATCAATTCCAAAACCAACCTCATCTGCCTTAACAATAAAATCAGCAAGCTCATTATTTAAATCATCAATTTGAAAATGAACAGATTGATTACCAGAAACCTGAATATAAGACAACTCATTTCCATAAGCAATTTTATAATTATCAGTTACCAAATCATCGCCAAAAACCGTATTAATGACACCTATTGAAATCGGTCGTATTTTATTATTTCCAGTTGTTTCTATAACAAAAGAGAATGGATCAGTATAAATCGTTGAATNTATATCAACAATCTGATTACTTGATACATATAGTAAAGCATTCGATTGAAAATCAACTAAATGGTCATTTCTTGATTGCGGTGAATCAGATAATATTCTAAATTCGCCTCCTAAAAAGAAACCTGCATACTTTTTACCATAAGTCAGTTCACCCGTATCTTGATCAATATTCACAAGCTTTAAATCTCTAAGATCGACATTTAAACCTCTATAGTCTACAGGAGTAATATTATTTACAGCTAACTGATCAATGACTGCGTTCGGTGTAATGAGTAATGAAAATCCTTTTAAATGTCTAGAAACGCCATCATCTTGACTAATTGTATAATCAATCTGAATATCATTCATATAATAATTATCTGCAGCGATACTATCATCAGAAATATTAGCTGTGATTAAGATACTAGCGGTAGCACTTCGATCACTACTAGAGCCAATAGTGAAAAAGTCTAAATCTGAATCATTCAAATATTTAAAATTATCATCAGTTTGAAAAGACTCTAAACCACTTTGAGAAATGAAAGGAATACCTTGTTGAATATGGCTATCTTTTTGATAGTCATAAAGACCTGATAAATTTATTGAATCAAAATATAATTCATTATTAGCAATATTAACCCATAGAGCATTATTTGTAGGTTTATCCTCTGATACTTCTGGTAAATATAAATATGCCGTTTGAATAGCATTTAATGTTACCGATCCAGTAAAGTTAATGGGTTGAGTTAAGGAAATAGAATCATTATCGTAAGCCATTATATTATTAACCAAAACCTTCCCATCATTTGTNATAACAAAATCGCCATCAACTAATGAAGAACCTTCAACAAAAAACTCAGTCTGATAATTTCTTGTAATTAAGCCAATTAAAGCTATTGCATCTTGCTTAATAGCTGACCATTGATTCGTCGCCGCTGAACCATATATATTATCTAAATTATCTATATTATCTGAATATAATTGTTTAATAACATTTTCATTTTGACCTAACCAAACTAAAGTTTCACAAGCTCCAGTAGTAGCACTTGTATGGTCATTATTACAAACTGAAATATCTTCAGCTGGAGGATAAGGTAAAATATAATTATCGTTATCAGTAATATAAGCATTAAATGTAACTGTTAAAAGACTATCCCCACCAGTAAAGCTCACCTCACTAACATCAGTAAAATTAGCTGAAGAAGTTAATGAATCTGTATCTATTGGTTCCGCTAAAATTAATTCATCATTTACCGTAACACTAGTTAATGAGTTTAACGTCGTTACAGTAGGAATAGCTCCTCGAGCAAATTTAAAATAAGGTTCATCTGAAAATAAATTAATTCTATTTGAATCCGACCCTAACCAATAATTTCGTGTGATAAAAACTTCATCAACAGTAGCTGAATCAATAGTATTATTAACTAAATCAATTGTAGTTACATCACTAAACACAAAATTATTCGCTGAAACTGTTCCTATAACCTCTAATGCCGTAGAAGGAGAATCAGTCCCAATACCAACATTTCCTGTAATTAAAGCAGCAAAGTTTTTAGGACTAGAACTACCCACAACCATATTGATACTTACACCTTTTAAAACAGTTTTAGAGTCTGCGGAAGGACTAACATTGATTAACGAAAAATCTAAATCAATACCTTTAAGTTTACCACCATAGAAGTTTGAATTTTCTGCTGTTAAACTCACATCAATACCAACAATATCTTTAGAGAATCCATCAGCAGTTTCTGAACCAATTCCAGCCCCTAATAAGTAATCAATTTGACGTCGAGTATACGCTGAATTATTTTCATTTATACCAAAATATTCAACAAGATGTAATTGAGCTTGAGGAGCAATAGTTCCCAAACCTAAAAACTCAGATGATGATAAATAAAAAGTTTCATTAGCACTAACATCTAAATCCGTAACCGTTAACTTACCGGTTAAGTTTAATGAAACAGCAGAAAAGTTATCTACAATGTCTAAACGATATTCAGGTGCTACTGTTCCAATACCAAATTGGTTACCAAAAACAGAATTAAACTCATTTTCAAGCAAAGACAAATTAAATAAAGAGCTAGAGGAACTATCTTGTTTTACAGTAATTAAACTAGCTTCACTTGCTTCAGAGTTAAATCCAACATTAAAAGTTGAAATATTAAATTTAGCCTCTCCAGCATGATCAATTTGAACAACATTTAATTGATCGACATCATAAGTAATATAATGCAGAGGGTAGGTTAAATAACCTTCATTAGCAACCAATGTTAAATTTTTAGAAACTATAAAATCACCTAAAGCAGCAAATGAGCCACTGCCTTGATCCATCCAATCACTTAATCCAAAACTAGCAATTTGAACTTTTATTAAAGAATTATATATATCACTAGACTGATCAAAAGAATAATACTGAACAAGAGTATCTATGTTATTTTTAATCCAATTAAAATAATCACAACTAGTTGTATCACTACACTTGGCTGTTCCATTAGGATATTCAGATAAAAATGAATTAGTATTTGCAATATTTTCATTTACAGAAACATAAAATAAAGCTGGTATCTCAACATCACTCATCACCATATCACTTATTGCACTATTTCCCGTCGCTGTGACCATCACAGCTCCACCTCTAAACTGTGCCGCATACTTTTCTGCACTCACATTT
>NZFK01000047.1 GCA_002690645.1 Rickettsiales bacterium | reverse complement strand
AAAATAGTCAACACCTTGCTCGGCTTGCTCGATTAACGTATCTCTAAATATTTCCCATGTTAATTCTTCAGCTTTTCCATCAACTTTTTCTAAAGCTTGGTAAATAGGTACTGTGCCAATTGGAACAGGTGAGTTTCGTAAAATCCATTCGCGTGTTTCATGGATATTTTGACCTGTCGATAAATCCATCACTGTATCCCCACCCCAGCGAATGGACCATGTCATTTTTTCAACTTCTTCGATAATACTAGACGTGATTGCAGAATTACCAATATTGGCATTAATTTTCACTTTAAAATTACGTCCAATAATCATCGGTTCAACTTCAGTATGATTAATGTTTGCAGGGATAACAGCTCTACCGCGAGCGACCTCATCACGGACAAATTCAGGTTTCATATTTTCACGAATCGCAATGTATTCCATTTCAGGAGTAATGATACCTTTTTTTGCATAATGCATTTGAGATACATTTTGGCCCGCTTTTGCACGTAATGGTTGACGTTTATTTGGAAAACGTAATCCGTCAACTGAGCTTTCAATTCTTCGAGAATGATAATAGAGTGAACTTTGAGAGGTTAATGCTTCTACATCGCCTCGGTCTACGACCCATTTACGACGTGTTTCTGGCAAACCTTGTTCGATATCAACTTTATGGTCTGGATCGGTATACGGCCCAGAACAATCGTAAACATTAATAGGGTCATTTGGTGTTTTAATTCCGTTAAGCTCGGTATCATTCAATTTTATTTGTCTATATGGGATGCGAATATCTTTAAAGATATTTCCTTCTTGGAAACATTTTGTTGAATTAGGTAATGGATCATATTTGATACTTAACTGTTTCGGATTAAGTTTTCTTTTTTTTAGTGACTCTTTTACTGAGTTTGTAGCTTTTGCTGACATATAATCTCCAGAATTAAATTAATTACTATTTTACACGATAAGAAGTTTTCAGACTAGATTTTGAAAATTAGTATTTATTAAGTTCAACTATTTTTATATTGTAATGATAAAATGTTATAATTCTAATTATGAGATTTATAAAACAATTTGTAATCGCTTTTATTATATTTATGATTATTGATTTACTTTGGTTAGGAGTAATAGCTTGGCCAATTTATCAAAAATATTTAGGTCACCTACTAGTTACACCACCCAATTGGCCAATTGCCGTTTTATTTTATGTCTTATTTATTATTGGGATGATTATTTTTGTAATTGATGAGGCGATTACAACAAAAAGTGTTTCTTTTGCATTTCGTAGAGGTGCACTATTTGGCTTTTTTACCTACATGACGTATGAATTAACGAACTGGGCTGTGATTGCAACATGGCCAGCAGCTATTGTGCCGATTGATATTGCATGGGGTACAGTTTTAGCTTCGAGCGTGTGTGGTTTAAGTACTTGGGTTTATCTAAAGTTTATAAATTAACTTGTTCAACTTTAATAAATTTACTTTTTGTAATAAAACTATTCACATCATTCATATTTTTTTGTAATATTCTCTTAACATATGAACATTCATATATACAAACGTTTACAACTATTAAATAACTTTCCTTTTTGTGGTGGCCATATTCGTTGGAATTGGACCCCAGCATCCTTTTTTAATAGGCTATTTACATTCACTGTATAGTTGAATTGTTTTTTTAGCTTGTTTTTGAACTCTCACCTATGCTCATTGTAAAAATGACTTATCTTATATTCTAAAATCAAACATTTAAGGGGAGTTTAAATTTAAAGGATTACATTATGGCTCAATTTACAGAATCAGTTTCATCAAAGAGACGCGACTTAGATCTAGTCGATCAGAGTAACAATTGTGAGCAGGTTGCAAAAAAATTAAAATTATTATCTCAACAAGATCAACTTTCACATTTACAGGATGAGATAACTAATCAAAGTAAGGAATTATTTAATCAAAGAGAAATGATTAACGAATTACAACGTGAAATAGAATTTCTAAANCAAACTAGCTCTAATAAAGTACACACACAATCTGTTACATCACAAACCGTTTTTTCCTCAATATCTTCTTCAAGTTCCGCCTCTTCATCTTCTATTGGAGCTGTTCAATCTCAAAAAAATCTTCCTCAAAACACACAACCTGTTTCAGCTGGAATAGAACACAAAAAACGACAGTGTGCTTCGGGTCATGGTGGTTCAACAAAAATTACAGAAGGAGATAATAAAATAATGAAGGGTCTTAAACAACATGTTTTTTCCTTAGCATCTTCATCTTCTACTAGAGCTATTCAATCTCAAGAAAGNCTTCCTGAGAAAATACAACCTGTTTTAGCTGAAATAGCGCATAAAAAACGACTATCTNTTCTAGCTAAAATAGCTTCTACCTCAACATCCTCTTCAAGTTCCGCATCTTCATCTTCTACTAGAGNTACTCAATCCCAAGTAAGTCTTCCTGAGACAATGCAAATTGTTCTAGCTCAAATTAAAAATTGGAATAGCAACAAACAGGCACTTTTACAATCTATGAAAGAAGCAAGAGAACAATATTTAAATGGCTCGTTTATAACGCCTAATAATCAACAATTTTTAATTACGTGTTTAAAAGAAGTTAGAAAAAAAAATAAACAAATAAATGATTTAAATGATATTTCAAAAAAAATTATGAATATAAATCTTGATGAATTGCAAAACGAACCAACTATTACGGATGAATTAAGAAACTATACTCATGATTTATTATTAAGTGTGTCTCCAAAAAATAAAAAAAAGTTCGACGAAAGACAACGTTTTATAAATTTCTATAAATCAGAATATTACAACATTGAGCTTAGTGACGGCATGCTGGATATACTTCAAGATAAAAAGCTAATTGAACGTATAAGTGATTCTTGTAGGCAATTACTTGATTTAAAAAGTAATGATCCAAAAATAAATGAAGCTTTTTGTTATTTTTTGATGGTTAAAATAGAAAATCATCTTAATAATAATGGCTATTTTAATAGTACTAATTTAGATTCCATGCTTGAAAAATTTTTAAATAAAACAATTTATCAAATAAACGATTCAAACGTTGACCAAAAATTCAAAAGTAAATTAAATGATTTATTAACAGATAAAATAAATTTATCTTTTAAACATCAGTACGCGCTTCAATACAATAATGTTATGCTTGAGGACTCTATGCTACAAAAACTTCGAGAAAATGATTTAAGAATCACAAGTGGAGATGTTACTGAAACATTAACTAATGAAAAAAAAAGTAATGATCCAGAAAAAAATGAAGCTTTTTGTTATTTCATTATGGGTAAATTAAACATTCGAATTCAAGAAAAGAATTACCACCCTTCCTATTATGATATTTTAGTATCCATTCTTAAAAACTTTTTAGATAAAACAATTTATCAAATAAACGATTCAAACGTTGATCAAAAATTCAAACGGAGATTTAATTCTATTATATTAATGTTGCTATCAAGAAAAATATCATCTCATTTTAAATCTATTAGTCCACAAACGTTCAATAATGTATTTAACGAATTAAAGAAGCAGTTAGAGGAAGTGCCTAACAAAAAGTTAATAGGTTCCGATAGGTTTAAACTTACATTGCTATTTAGTTGCTTAAGATCAGGGAATAAAGAACAATTTTCATACACACAGATGAATCAATTCTCACAAACTATTTATCAAAAGTCATTAAAAGATCTGAAAAATGAAATTGATTCCAATGACAATCCAAATCAATGGAAATTTAATGATAAAGCTCAAAATAAATTATCCAATGAAATTAAAAAGGCTTTAAATAAAACTCAAGAGGAAGATAAATCCACTTTAGTGGATAGGACTTCTGAGGCTGATGCTTTACATGCATCAGTTCACATTGAAAAGACTTTAACTAGAACTCCAGAGGAAGATAAATCCACTTTAGTAGATAGGACTTCTGAGGCTAATGCTTTAGATGAATCAGCAAACTCTTCTATAAAAAACGAAATAAAAGATGGCTGTTTTATTTTATAATTTGTCACTAATGTTTTAATTTTTTAAAATGGCATATTTTACGGGTAAAATAAGTTTTATTAGGTTAGGTATATATTTTTAATACAAGAGAGATAAAGGTTTAGCTTATTTATTTTATTTAATTGTAAGAAAAATCTTACCTTTAATATTTATTAATTTCACGAATACTATTATAATTCTATATTGTGATTAATATAAAACATGTTTCAAAATCGATTCAGCTAAAAGATAAACGTTTAGAAATTCTTAGGGATATTTCATTTGATCTTGAGTCGAATAACATTACTTTGTTATATGGTAAAAGTGGTTCAGGTAAAACAACATTACTTCATATTTTATCTGGCCTTGATCAACCTACACATGGAGAGTGCATTATTAATGGCGTTACTATTTCAGATTTAAGTGTTGATCAACGGGCTGAATTTAGATTACAAAATATAGGGATGGTATACCAATTTTTTAACCTTATCCCAAATCTCACCATATTTGAAAATATTAAATTACCACTTATTTTAGATCGAAAAAAAATAGATGTTTCTTATATTAATCAAACGGCTGCTTATTTAGGGATTACAGAAATACTTAACCAATATCCACCTGAATGTTCTGGGGGTGAATTACAACGGGCTTCTTTTGCACGTGCCATGATTAACAAACCAAAACTCATTATTGCGGATGAACCTACCGGTAATTTAGACTCTGAAAATAGACAGATGTTACTTGAGCTTATTAAAAATCTATCCATTGATTATGGCATTACTTTTTTTATCGCCACACATGATGATCAATTTAAAGATATTTCAAATAATATTATTAATATTGTGGACGGGGAAGTGCACTCTTGAGTACATTTGAAACATTCAAGTTAATTATATTTCGCTATTACAAACATAATATTTTTAAACTAATTCTTACTTGCTTAGGAATTAGTTTAGGTTTAGCTTTATTTATAACGACGCGTTCATATAGCGATACTATTTTATCGTATGTATCAGAACAAACCAGTATTAAATCCTTTGGAAATTACACTATAAAAAGTCAAAATGGAAAGATTAGTTTTGATGATTATCAAACCATTATCAATAATCGATATTTAAATAACCAAATTGCTAAAATTGAATTTACATCGAAAATCTTTAACCATCAAACACAAACATTTGAGTCTTTAAACGTTGTTGGTCTCGATATGGTAAATTTACCGGCCGAGGATAATGCAATTTATTCTCCTGACGATATTGAACAATTATTTACCTATCCCTTTGCTGGCGTTGTAAATAACCCTGAGACATTAATTCAAGACTCTAAAATTATGTTACTCAATGAAGAACAAAATATTGTTCTCAATGTTATAAGTGATTCAAGCATTGGTTATACACAAGAAAACTTTTTATTTTTAGACTTAGCTGCTTTTTTTACGCTTTTTACTGATATAAATCATTTAAATGAAATTGACCTTACATTACAAAACGATTTTAAAGCGGCTTTCATAGCAGACTTAGCACAAATTAATGCAGACTATTATTTGATTGATCCATCAGAAAAAGCTCAAAGCATAAAAAAACTAAGTGATTCTTTTTCAGTTAACTTAATTTTTTTATCGACATTTGCAATATTAGTTAGCTTATTTATAAGTTATCAATTTTTTAACTTTACGTCTGCATCAAGAAACAAACTTTACCAAAAACTACTGGCTCTCGGAATGCAACAAAAACGCCTATTACTTATTATCATTATTGAAATTGGCTTAATATTTTTAGTGTCTTTTATGCTGTCTTTATTTTTTGGATCTACGTTAGCTAAGCTTAGCTTAGGTGCTGTTAAACAAACTATTTCACTACTTTATTTTCCAATTAACCCAAGCGATATTGTCATCTCAAAAAACACATTACTTATTGCATTCATCATTGGCTTTTTTAGTTATTTGTTTAATATAATTGAACCTATTTTAACAATTCGATTTCAACAAAGCTTCTTTCGTCAGGGTTATGACACACTAGATCGACGTTCTTTGAATTCTGTGATTCTTTATTTTTTAATTGGGTTTACACTGATATTTATCAGTATTTATTTTATCTTTTCATTTATCAAATTAACGGGCTCTGTTTATGGAGGCTACATCAATATGTTTTTGTATTTGTTTGGTGTTATTTTAACCATCCCACTTTTAATTTATATTATCTCAAACCTACTTAAAAAAATTAAAAATCCATTTTTTTCGGCCGCTTTAATGTCAATTGAAAAATATCCTTTAAAAAACATAGTCACAATATCGGCATTGGCCTTGGCATTTAGTCTTTATTTGAGTTTAGGATTTTTTATCAATAGTTTTAGAACAACAGTCATTGATTGGATTGAATATAGTAATTGGGCCGATGTTTATATTTATAACGGAGCTAATCAAGTTGAGTTTGAAGTAATGATAGACGAAGACCTTCTCTCGCAGTATATTACTCACCCTGATGTAAAGTTCTATGACTTTTTAACTCACTATCAAATAACTTATCAATCACTACCTACATCTGTCATCGCTTCTCATCATCATATTTTAGAAAACTATCCTAAACGATTAAAACTGTTTTCAGGTCATAAAATTTCAAACCCAGAGACGGAAATTTATATCTCAGAATCGTTTCGACAAAAGTTTAATGTCGATGTTGGCGATCAGATTACGTTAACAGGGGACTTAGGAACAGCGCCTGTTACTATCAAAGATATATTTTATAGTTATGGTACAGATAGAGGGCTTATTCAAATGACACGCCAACTGGGCAAAAAACTTTTTAAACAGAAGGGTGTTCATGGTTTAGGTTTAAAACTTAATAAACCAATTAAAGAATCCACTTTTATATCCGATTTTGAAGTTCAGTCAAATGAAAAAAATATTCTTCTTAGCTCCAATGAAGGCTTACGTGATCGCGCTTTAGAAGTCTTTGACCAAACGTTTAAAATTACGTGGATGTTAGCTGTTATTGCTGGTTTAATTGCAACACTATCACTTATAAACTATGTAAGCATTACGTTGATTGATCGATCAAAAGAACTGATTCAAATACGATCGATGGGTGCAAAACATGGCTTTTTAAGACGCTTTATTTTATCTCAAGTTTTTATAATTACATTTATTGGATTTATGGTTGCTATGGTCATTACAGTTGGGGTTTTACATTTACTTATTGAGACGATAAATAAACCTGTTTTTGGCTGGACAATCCAAATACATTATTCACTAGAACCTCTTTTAATTATATCAAGCTTATCAATATTTCTATGCTTTTTTACTGTTTACTTGATTTACTTTTTTAAACGACATGAATTTGATAATGTGAGGATTGGTCATGAATTATAAAATACTATTATGCTTATTTTTATTTTTTTGCTCTACTGCTTTTTCTTACAAAAAAGTGGACGGACCTTATGAATGGTCTTTTCCATATGATCATGGTGTTCATAATGACTATCAAGTTGAATGGTGGTATTTTACAGGACACCTAAAAGAAAACGATGAAACGAATCGTTATTTTGGATTTGAGCTCACTTTCTTCAGAATTGGGAACTTGTTTGAACAACTTGATCTTCCATTTTCATTTAAAAATATTTATGTCACCCACTTTACTATTACAGATGAAAAAAATGATGCTTTTTATGAAGCTGAATGGTCTCATCGCGAATTTGACACGACAACCATCGCTTATGAAGGGGGAATGAATATTTCGAATGGACCTTTTAAAATTAATCAAAAAGATGATGTTTTTATGATTGATGCAAAGAAAAATAATATTGCACTGAAACTAAATTTAAAAAACTCAAAACCTATTATTTTTCATGGAGATTACGGCTACCATAAAAAAACAGATCAAGAAGGTGCTGCTTCCTATTATTATTCTATGACCCGATTAAAAGGAGATGGCGAAGTAGAAATAAATTCAAAAACCTATACTATTACAGGTGCAGAGGCCTGGATGGACCATGAAATTTTTACTCCTCGAGACACTAACGAGCAATTTGGATGGGATTGGTTTGCGATACAATTTGATGATGGGGCTGAAATGATGGTATATCAATTAAGAGATAAAGATAGAAACATTTTAGATACTGCTAGTGGATCATATGTTAATCAAAACGGTGTCGTTACAAAATTGACTTACGGAGACTACACATTAACACCAAAAAAATATTGGAAAGACCCAAAAACATCCATCAATTATCCGGTTTCATGGCGAGTTGAAGTGCCTAAACTTAATATTGATATTATCACTAAAGCTACCGTTAACCATCAGGTTGTTCATCCGACAGGCTTATTAAAACAAACTAACTATTGGGAAGGTCGTTGTCTAGTTTCTGGGTCTCATACAGGAAAAGCTTACATAGAATTAGTAGGTTATTAAAGCAAGAAAGCAAGCCTTAATCGACTTGCTTTCTAAAACTAATTTAAAATTAAATTAGAATGCTTTTGATAATGAAATGCTGTAAGCTAATTCACTGTCTTCTAAATTGTTAGCTGTTTTATAAGCATCTTCAGGNGTTAAAACTGTTACCTGAGCGCCTAAGCTATATTCACTAACTGTTAAAACGTCATAGTTGATGTCAACATGTAAACCAACATCTTCTAATGAACCTACAGTTAGGCTTAAGTTAAATAATGACTCATATTCTGCAGCAAAATATAATTTTGCATCATCATNTAAGCCATATCCAACGTTTGCAGATAAATAACCTAAGTCATTTAACTCATAACCAAGCGTAACGTCAAATTCAGCGCTTCCGTTTAAGATTGGNTCAGTTGTTCCTGAACCAATTTGGTCATAGTAAACAATACCTAGATTATAATCGATCAAGTCGTTGAAATTTGATTTAAATCCAAGATAATATCTTGTTTCTAAATCTGCAGTAGAACTGCTTACACTTGTTCCAAATAAACCTGCNTATAAGCCAGATTCATGATCAACAAAAATAGTTTGTTGTACAGCTGGTCTGTTTGCTGTTTTAGATTCTCCTCTAAAAATGTAATCAGATACCAAATTAGCTTTTGAAGAAAGCTCAAATCCTTGCGGTAATTCAATATCAGATTGTGCGTGCACTGTCATAGAAGATGCAAGTGCTACAAGTAACATAGACAAACCTATTTTTATATTCATGTAAATCCTCCTTAGATTATGTAAAAAAAATATTTAAATTTTNATATTTATGATGTTACTGACATATAAAATGTCTAAGCTTTTGCTTCTTTTTGTATTTATCAAATACTAAAATTTAAATAAAAATTGATTACAATAGAGCTATTATACACTAATAAATTTTATGAACAAAATTTCTTAAAATGTTTTTATTATAAGTATTCTATTTTTTCCCGCAAAATCTTTTTTGAATTTATATTTAAATTGATGAAAATTTCTTAGCAATTTAACGATCTCTTCTTTTTGATTAAACCCAATCTCAAATATCATGACGACTTTATGCTGTTTAAATTCATCAAAACATTTTTGATAAAAANTNAANCCAGTNTCACCNCCATCTANNGCNNTTATAGGATCATAATTTATAACACTNTCGTCAAGATTTGCTAATTCGTTTGTCGCAATNTATGGAGGATTAGAAACAAACAAAAAAGGTATTTTNGGATTTACATGTTTTAACCACTCTTTTTCGAAAAAATTNTTTTGATAAAACTGTATTTGGTTCACATTATGNAAAACTGCATTTTTTTTCGCTAAATTATATGNTTTTTCTGAAATATCCCAGGCATAGAACTTAGCTTTTTGAAAATTTAAAGCTAATTCTATTGATATCACTCCAGATCCAAATCCAAGTTCTATTGATGTAAATGAATCTGTTCCAAAATTAGATTTAACTTCACTTAANGCAGCCTGCACAAGCCATTCTGTTTCAGGTCTTGGTATTAAAACACCTTCCTCGACATAATATGTGTGTCCACAAAACTCACTTGTGCCTATTATCAAATCTATTGGCTTTCCTTTAATTCGTTCNTCNAAGGCACCTTTAAATATATTTAGATTGGTTTTATTTTCAACTTGATTGGTTAATGATAAAAGNAGTTTTTCTTGAGATANCTTAAAACAATGTTTAATAAGATGATTTATTTCAAATTTTGCAGTATCGGGATGGTATTTTGATAATGTTTGAATGCTTTCCTGAATTAATTCATGAAATGTCATTACTTTTTCATTTTTTCAATTTGATCAGCNTTTGTTAATTCGTCAATTAAACCATCAATCTTGCCATCAATAATTGTATCTAACTCATAAAGAGTTAAATTTATTCGATGGTCAGTTACTCTTCCTTGAGGGTAATTATAGGTTCTTATCTTTTGGGAACGATCGCCCGACCCTACTTGTAATTTACGATCACTTGCCGCTTGCTTCGCGCTATCTTCTAACTGCTTTTCATAAAGCTTTGAACGCAGTAATCGCATGGCTTTATCTTTGTTTTGGAATTGGGATCGTTCGTCCTGACATGCAACCACTATTCCTGATGGAATATGTGTAATTCTTACGGCAGAATCTGTTTTATTTACATGCTGCCCTCCCGCACCACTTGCACGATAGGTATCCACTCTACAATCTTTTATATCTATATCGACATCAACTTCATCTGCTTCAGCTAAAATGGCTACAGTAGCCGCTGACGTATGAATACGGCCAGAGGTTTCTGTATCAGGTACGCGCTGAACACGATGTGTACCACTTTCAAACTTTAAGCGACCAAAGACCTGATCTCCCTCAACTGAAAACACCACTTCTTTGACGCCTCCAAGGCCTGTAATATTTTGAGAAATAAGACTGACTTTCCATCGATTTGATTCTGCATACTTTGTATACATTCGATATAAAGTTCCAGCAAAGAGCGCAGCTTCTTCGCCACCAGTTCCGGAACGAATTTCAATGATGGCACCTTTTTCATCGTCTGGGTCTTTAGGTATTAAAAATAACTGAAGTTTTAGCTCAAGGGCTTCTTTTTTTGGTGTTAATTCGGCTAATTCTTCTTTTGCCATTTCTTTCATATCAGGGTCAGTTAAAAGATCGTTAGCACCATTTATTTCAGAAATAACTTTTGTTAAATCTCGGTATAACTCTACACCTTCTTTTAAACTAGAATGTTCTTTGATAATTTTTTGATATTTTTCTTGATCAGCAATAATTTCNGGGTCGCTCATACGACGTTCAATGTCGTTAAATTTAAGCTCAATTTCNTTGAATTGCTCTAACATTGCCTTAGATAAGGAAGTTATTTAGATATGTTATATTTTTTACGGAATTTCTCTACGCGACCTTCAGCATCTAATATACGATTTTCTCCAGTAAAAAATGGATGACAATTTGCACANATATCAACACGAATTTCAGGAACTGTCGCTCCAGTTTCGTAAACAGCNCCACAAGCGCAAGAAACTTTTGCATTGGGATAGTATTTTATTTCATCTCTTGAAAACTTNATGTATTTATCTTTTTTTGATGCTTTTGCACCTAAATTAAGACCTGCTGATTTTGNTTTTTCTTTTGCCATAGTTATTTACCTTATGTTCTACTTATTTAANTTTGGTTTTTTAGTTTAATTTATGATTTAAGATTTGTCAAATATAACATATACTCCATGAAAACCTATTTGGTTTTTAATTTCCTGTTGTTCCCCATATTGGNAATTTATTTGAATCACCATCAAANCCTGCTGAATCATCAAACCCTGTTGGTTCGAAAGCAATTAAACTTACATCCCANGCTCTTAAATCTTGGTTAAAAGCTGTNGCATTTTTAAACATATTTGCCATTCCTGTTGTACTACTTGTTGTCCACCCACTAATATCTTGATTAAATGCTACTGCATCTCTAAACATTCCTTCCATTGTGGTTACATTGCTTGTATCCCATGATCCAATATTTTGATTAAAATTTTCTGCATCAAAAAACATATACTGCATATATTGAGCNCTACTCGTATTCCAACTTCCAATATTCTGATTAAAATTNGTTGCTTTGTAGAACATATTTCTAAATGTCGTTACNTTAGACGTATTCCAACTTCCNATATTCTGATCAAAATTAGTCGCACGATGAAACATATACGATAGATTTATTACACTACTCGTTATCCAACTCCCAATATCTTGATTAAAATTGCTTGCNTCTCTAAACATGTATGACATATTTTCCACACTGCTTACAACCCAATCGCTGATGTCCTGATTAAATGCTGTTGCNCCACGAAATAAATTATTCATATCAGTTACACTAGTAGTATCCCAACTNCTAATATCGCCATTAAAACTTGTAGCGCTAAAAAACATTGATTTCATTGTTGTTACATTACTTACATTCCAATCATTTAAATTCTGATTAAAATTGGTTGCACCAAAAAACATCGATTCCATTACTAACACATTACTTACATCCCAATTACTGATATCTTGATCAAATGAAGATGTGTTTTTAAATACATTATTCATTGTAGTTACATTACTGGTGTCCCAACTGCTTATGTCTTGATTAAATGAGCTATCATCNTGAAATAGACTATCTAGACTTGTTACTAGTGTTNTTACAATAGATGTATAATCNGTAATACTTCCTATTGANCTGTTATCGACTATTTCGTATAAGACATCTGTAGCTTCCCCCTCAACACTCATTGAATCTCCTACATTAGCTGAAGACCCTCCAATTAACTGAATAGTACTTCCATTGCTNTGTCTGAATAGTTCTGCNACATCAAGAACTGTTATAGCTANAAGTTGTGATGATTGATTATTTGCTGTATCTGTTGCAATAACGGATANGTTATAAATATTGTTGCTATCACTATCCAGAGGACTNTCATAATTTGCACTTNTTTTAAAATCTAATTCTCCAGTNGANCTGTTCATATTAAAATCAGCTTCATCNGTTCCAGATATAGTCCATGTCACTTCCTCATCTGCTGTAAAAGTATGTACAACTGTATTTTTTTCAGAAATAGATTTTGAGCTTGTTATTTCGCCAGCACTTCCAGTTGGACCTGTAATTTTAGGTGCATAATTATCTACCAATGGCGCTGTATCAATGTTATCTTTTNCCCCATCTCCGTCACTATCCATAACTGACTCTAATCCCCACTTTTTACTTAAATAATAACGAATTTTTATTAAGTCATTGTTTGCTGCAACTCCATCAAACAATAATATTTCAGACATATAGCCTGCAAAAAAATCTGTTATTGCTGTACTTGAATCCCAATCAGCCCCAATAACCCAATCTTTTCCAGAGCCATCTGATGTAAGTGTTCCTGTTGCTGTATTAGTTAAATATTGCGTACTGTTTATACTAAAGTTAGCTTCATTGTTATCTACATAAATCTCTACTAAGAGTAGATTATCAATACTTTCTCCAGCATTAGGTGTAAATTCGTCAGTGTCATTTTCAACTGTTATACCCCATTTATTTTCAGTTTCTCCATAAATTGATAGGAAACTATTTTCACCAGAATCCGTTCCTTTCATTACCAGACTTTGTTTATCACTTAATCGACTTTCTAACACAAAAAACAATGATATATTAGATTGNGTATTGGTATCCGCTGGAAAAGTTAAATAGTCATTTCGAGATGTTCCATCTTTATTAAACTCTATTGCATTTTTNCTNGAATTTAATCCTGTNGCATTGTAAATCGGAACTTTATCATATTCATTTTGTGTTGCGTTATTATCATTTCCGCTTAGATCNTACCATGTATTTATATAGTCTCCATTTGTTAGTGTTGTATTTTGAGCTTTNTCATTATTACTTGCATCCAACCAAAGTCTTAAATTATTTTCAATTGAATCTAATCCTGAAATTGTCCCTATTTGAGCATCTACAGCATCAGAAAAATCGGGGTTTGTTAAAACATTTAAAACNAATGGATTAGTGTCTATATTATCTTGAAGTCTATCGCCATCACTATCAACCGTTGCCTCTAAGCCCCATTTTTTTTGAAAGATAATAATTTAATGTGGTTAGTTCCGTTTCAGTTAATACTTTATTAAAGACTAGTATTTCTTTAATTTTTCCATCGATAGAGTTAAACGATGAAGGATATGTTCTTCCTATTGATAGTCCATTGGATATTTGGATCACTTCATCTCCAGAGGACTCTGTATAATTTAATCCATTAATATAGATTGCACATGAATCTTGATTCAGAATTCCAGTCTGGATATTTGTTTGATTAATTTTTGTTTTATAGAGCTCAATAATTGAATTATATTTGTCCCANACAAGTGTACTGAAATAACCTCCATTTTCTTCGTAAAACCCCANACCATAACCTGCATTAATAGAATTAGCTCCTAAAAATAGTGGTATTTGAGTATTTGAATTNCTNTTAATTTCCCAGACAATCATTACTGTCAATGTTGAATCATTNATTCCAATATTTGANGTTAAAACATCATCTACACCATCAAAGACCACACTATTTTCATTTAATATCGGTGTTTTTTCTGATTCTAGTTGAGTTACGTCATTAGTGTTACCACTCAAATCTAGCCAACTACTAATCAAATCTCCATTAATTAATGAGTTATTATTTTTCATATCAACATTACTTGCATCTAACCAAAGTTTTAAATTAACCTCTATTGAATCAAAACCCGACGAAATCCCTATTTGAGCATCTACTAATTCTGAAAAATCCGGGAGTTCGGATTGATTTGTCACTGTTACTGTAACTGATTGAGCCCCAATAAACCCTGATGTATTCGTTGCTGTAAGAATTATTTCGTAATTATTATCTGTATTGGTATCTATTGGATTTTCGTAATCGGTTGTAATCAAAAAACTTAATTCTTTAGTAGAATCATTAAAACTAAAAAACTCAGAATCAGCCCCAGAAAGACTCCATGTCACCACTTCATTNGATGTAAATGTATATACAGCTGTTATATTTTCAATTATCGAAATGCTACTTGATTGTGCACCCATTTCACCGGANGGACCTCCAATTAAAGGAGCCGAACTATCCGTTATGACTATGTTAAATGTAGCTAACTCAGCTATGCCACCTTTGCTATCTGTTACACTAATTAGAATATCACTATTGGTTCCCACATCTGAGTTTGTTGGTGTTCCACTNAATTCCCCTGTTGATGTGTTGAAACTTGACCATGATGGTTGATTAAGTATAGTAAAACTTAGTGAATCATTATCTTCATCCGATGTAGTTGGTATAAAACTGTAGGCGCTACTTTCAGNAACTAATGTTGTTGGGTTGCCCGTAATTGTGGGNATATCATTTATATTATTAATATAAATTGGAATTGANCTTGTTAAATACTGATCAAATTCATTTGTTGCTTTGATGATAATNCTATAGCTAGATTTTTCTTCGTAATTGAAGGTTTTTGCAGCCATTAAATTTCTACTTACTGTATAAAAATTTTGGTTGCTATCCGCTGTAAACGTATTGGTCATATGAATATGAGTTAAACACTTATATGTTAATCCTTGAATAACATCAGGAGCTGCTAAAAAAGAATAACTTTCTCCTTCAGAGACCGTTGTTAGAGGGTTATCAACAGTATAGGCATTATTATAGATTTTAAATGGATGACCTGATCCTGCATGTGTAATNGTGTAAGAATGGCCTTCTATTAATGGAATTTCNGGATTNTTGCCACTTACATAAACANCATCTATTTTTATTTTATAAAAATAATCCCATGTTTCAAAGACTATTTCGTGATGAACACTATANGTATAAGTACTATTTTCGTCGCCATCCAACATACTAAATTGACCTATCATAGATCCCGTAGCTTGATTTTCGTTGATGTTTTGTGTGGATATTTGAATAAAACCAGATGTCTCTAGTTCATCAAGACTTGTTGAATTTGAAATTAACTCTGTTTGTAATGACTCACAACTTAATGAACACAACACAATTATAATTGATGCAGTAATTACACTAAAATATTTTTTTAGCATAGCATATTGTTCCTAAATTTAATAAAACTTAAACATAAATTCAGTTAAAACTATCGAAATCATTTGTGTACGAATTATTTTAGAAATAATAATTTTAAATCATATTATTTATGTTATTATTATTATTGTAAAAATATATTAAGGAGAATAATTTTTTGCCTGCCTCTATACAACTTAATGATTTTAATCGACAGGCTTCTCACTTAGATCTTGTAAAGTTTGGTCTAGATCAAANTGGAAAACCGATATCAGGTAACAATAGCACCAAACATCTTGTACAGGCTTTACTTTCAATAACAACGATTCGACATAGTGAAGATCAACTTAATGACGCAACCATAAATATTCTTCAAAAAAGTGGTGACGTCATAATAGTTAATCGTAAAACTGGTCATAAACTAAACAAAAATCACGCTCCTCACATTATTNTTTTTGACCCTAAATCATTCCCAGATCACAATGTTGTTTTTATTGAAAAAGTATCCTATTGGAAAAATGGAGATATATATGTAAAATCATCCTAAAATCATAAAAGAGGTTTTATTTGATGGATGACAATGTGACTTTTTCAACAAACTTAAATAATAAACGATATGACTTAGCTATTTTACAATCTTTACGTAAAATTATGCGATCCACCTATATACATTCAAGAAAACTAAAAAACTCTTTTGATGTTACCTCCACACAATTGGTCACATTATTGGAAATTGCTAAGCATGAGACTATTACAATAGCTGAATTGTCGAAGAAAGTTCATTTAAGTTCAAGTACTCTTGTTGGAATTATCGATAGGCTTGAAAAAAAAGAATGGGTCAAACGATCACGACAAGGTGATGATCGTCGAAAAGTTTTTATCTCAATTACATCTAAAGGTGTCACATTCATAGAGCAAGCCCCTTCTCCATTACAAGAAAAATTATTAACTGAATTATCATCATTATCTAATTTAGAGCAATCAAACATTGCTTTATCACTTGAACGTGTTGTGGACTTAATGGAAGCAAAAAATATTGATGCTTCGCCTTTTTTAGAAACTGGCGATATTCAAACAATTTATAAGTAATCCTTTTACTTTACATTCAAATTCTTTTTCTTCTTTTAAAAAAAGTAGTTTTTACGTGCTACTATAATAGACATGGTTATTATTAGTTTCCTTGTTTTTTTTATTTTTAATGACAGCGATAGGTGTTTATTCGTCAAAAAAAAGTTTAAAAACAAGCCAAGATTATATNATTGCAGATAGAAGCATTGGGCCTATTGCCACCTCATTATCAGCTGTTTCAACATGTCATAGTGGGTTTATGTTTATAGGGATGATAGGGTTTACTTATCTTAATGGGATTTCAGCTATATGGCTTATCATTGCTTGGTTAATTGGTGATTTCTTAGCTTGGTTTTTTATTTATACTCCATTACGAGAAAAAACTGAAAAACTTAATACACATACTGTCTCGGGCTTTATCGCAAGTCACTTTTCAAAAGTAAAAAAGGAAGTTATTCAAAAAGTTTCAGCTTTTTTCATTGTCTTGTTTTTATCTGTTTATGCAGCNGCACAATTAACGGCAGGTAGTAAAGCCTTATCTGTTATGTTAGGTTGGCACCATGTAACGGGTATTTTAGTGGGGGCTATTATTGTTACTGCTTATAGTTTTGCAGGTGGAATTAGGGCATCAATTTGGACTGATGTAGCGCAATCTATTCTGATGCTTGTTTCAATGTCAGGGCTATTTATTGTTGCCTTATTTCAAACAAATGGAGTTGAGGGATTATTNCANAGCTTANATCAAATNGACCCANNTTTNATTCAATGGATNCCNCAAAATANAGANTATGGCTTTCCATTTTATTTGGCAGGATGGATTGCTTTTGGGTTTGGTGTATTAGGACAACCACATATTATCATTCGACCTATGTCTATTTCTAAAAGCTCTAACTTAAAACAAGCACGTTATTTATATTTTTTATGGTATGTTATCTTTTCATTGTGCTCTATAGGTGTTGGATTAACGTCACGTGTTTTACTTCCAGAACTCGGCTTATCAGATACAGAATTAGCTCTACCTATTTTAGCTACCACTTTACTACCTTCTATTTTAGTTGGTGGAATACTTGCAGGCTTGTTTTCTGCAACAATTTCAACTGCAGATTCTCAAATATTATCGTGTTCTGCAGCTTTTACTCAAGATATATTCCCATCATTNAGAAATAGATTTTCCATTTCTAAGTTAGCAACTCTGCTCACTATGATAGGGGTTGTATTTATTTCAATTTTTGGAAGTAAAAGTGTTTACGTCTTAGTTATTTTAGCTTGGTCAGGCTTAGCTGTCATTTTAGGACCCTTAATTTTTTGTAAATGCCTCAATATAAAGTTAGGTTATAAAACTAGCTTAGGTATGATGATTATTACATTTATCAGCATCATTATCTGGTCACAATTTCTTAAGTTGTCCAATGATATAAATGAAGTTCTTCCAGGATTTATTGTAGCTTTTATCATTTTTGGCATTGTTTCTATTTATAAAAACTTTTTCAAAAAAACCTCATCATAGGTTTATCTTNTTAAGAGTATACTTTAATTACGTTCCTACCCTAGTCTCAACTGCTGTTTTGAGCTAACATAAAATTATGTATATATTCTATGATTTTGAAACCTCATCAAGAGACCTAATTGGACAAATTATTTCTTATGCTTTTGTCTTAACTGATGACAATTTAAAACCTATTGAAAATCTAACAGGAAAAATNAAACTNAATAGAACTCAATGTCCAGAAGTTGATGCTTTACTTGTAAATAAAATTCAAGTTTCTGAATTACAAGATGTTGGATTAACAGAATACGAAGCAAGTAAAACAATATTTGATTTTTTAAATAAAGCTATTTCCAATTATGGTGAATGTTGTCTTGTAGGTTATAATTCTAATCAATTTGATATTGGTTTTTTAAGAACATTATTTATTCGTTATGGAATTAATCCTTACTTTGAAGGCAAACTTAAAAACTTAGATATATTGCATTATGCGCAATATTTAGCATTTTATTATCCAGCTAAATTCCCATGGGTTCAATCACAAAGTGAGAAAAGTAGCTATTATTCTTTTAAACTAGAAGATTTAACATCTGCAACGGGATTACTTACCGAGGCACAATCTCATGATGCNCTTGAAGATGTTTTGTTAACAATTAAATTGGTTGAATATTTTGAACAGCTTTTTGAAGTCCCATTTAAAACCTTTGAACCTTTTCGACTACCTGACTTATCAATTGCTCAAGATGGTTGGCAACTAGTGCAAGTAAGATCGAGGCATTTTATTGCGCTTGGTGAAACGCCTGAAAAATATACTACTGAGTTATATTTAACATTAAGTTTAAATAAAAAAGCACTTTTATTTGTTAATTTAAGTAAATATCACGAACTTGCTAGTGCTACTGAGACATTGTCAGACGATGAAAAACTGTCGTGTATTCGTTATGTAAACCCAAACAAAGCTTTTTTTCTAGCTGAATCAGNAGAACATGCCGATTTTCCAGACATGGTAGNGACGATAGCATCCATCCAAGANGATTCTTTTTATGCACAACTTAATTTAAATCCAACTTCTTATTTTGATATGATCGAAAAAGATTGGGATATTGAGTACCAAGTTCATAAACTAGGCTTTGATCGAATTCCTAAACTCCATCGTATTGTTGAGCAGTTTATGGCTGAACCTGANCAATATAATACTATTATTAAAGACCTTGTTGCGACAAGAAAAGATCCTAAAGATAATTACTTAATTCAACTTTTTAATCGAGTTTATCTAAATTATCATCCNAATCCAAANCCAGATTACTTACGTCGTTATCTAATTCCTCGTTACGTAGACGGTACAATGTATAAGGATTTAGGCTATGATAAANATTTTGAAAAACAATACGCTTATTTAATTGAGAAGCTNGATACTTGTGATAATGAAACTGATTTGGCTATTTTGAAATCGCTCTTACATTACTATGAGGGCTTTAGTGAGCCATTAATGGCTAGTCAGTCTTAGTTTNAATTTTNAAATCTAAAAAAAAGAATCAATACCCATTCCCGTATTTCCTGTTTGAGCCATTTTTAGAGCCTGTTCAAACTCGTACTCTACAGTTTCACGCTCTTCTTGNGTTCTTCTTTTACCATTTTTATCCATAAATGGGCATTGNANNAATGGNGAATCAGANTTNCCNAACTTTTNACATANGTTCNGGNCNNTCNTTATAAATNAAACANCGATNNTNNGGNCCTAAAAATGTNCAATATTGCTGTTGNGTATCNGGTAANATCATNTCCTGATNATACCCAAATTTCATTTTTTACTTCACGGAAACACTTGTGTTTATTTTTAAAATATACATCTTTGGGGATGGGAACTGGTCCACAGCAATATGCTTTACATTGATTAGGCACAAAATTTGAGCATGTACATTTACCTTTTTTTCTCAACACTATTCTCCTTACAAAAACATTAACTGACAATTTTTAAAAACACAAAACATGTCCAAACTTAACTCTTAAAATTATGTTAACCCTAATTCATAAATTAATTTTTTATTGAGTTTAAATTTAAATGCTCCCTACAAAAACCGTTTCTTATTCTAACTTAAACATGCTTATCTCACAAATCTTGTTAACTATACATACGCTGCCTCACAATCATTGCTTGTTAATTCAATTTTTGCAGTTTATTCTTATTTAAAGATCTATTAAATAAAGGGGTAAAATGTGATTCAGTCGAGACTCTTAATTTTATGTATGTCATTTTGTACTTTGGTTTTACTATCTTGTGGTGGGAGCCCTAATGACTTAGGTAACACTCTACATAAAGGTAATGGTGCTGAACCACAAACATTAGACCCTCATCGTGCTGAAGGTGTTCCTGCTTCTAATATTTTACGGGATCTGTATGAAAGCTTAACAGAGGTAGGCCCAGATGGTGAACCTATTTTAGCGGCAGCAACAAGTTATAGTATTTCAAAAGATGGGAAAACATATATTTTCAACTTAAGAAAAAATGCGATATGGTCTAACGGAGATCCTGTAACCGCACATGATTTTGTGTTTGGCTTGCAACGAAGTGTTGACCCGAAAACAGGTTCGAAATATAGCCTCATTTTAAATGCAATAAAAAATGTTGAAGCTATTATAGAAGGCCGACTTCCTGTTGAGCAAATGGGTGTTAAAGCACTTGATGATTATACTTTAAAAATTATATTAAATGCTCCTACGCCATATTTTTTTGATTTACTTAATCACTCCACGGCATACCCTGTGCATAAAGCTTCCGTTGAGCAATATGGAAAAGATTTTACTAACCCTGCCAATATGGTGACAAATGGAGCCTATAAATTAGATGAATGGGTTATTCAATCTCATATTAGCTTAGTGAGAAACAAACATTATTGGAATAATGAGCAAACAGCAATTGATAAAGTTGTATATCATGCCATTCAAGAAAGTTCAGCAGAATTAAAAAAATATCGTGCAGGCGAATTAGACTGGACGTCGTCGGTACCAACAACTCAATTGGATTGGGTTAAAAAGAAACTTGGAAGCGACCTACATATTTCACCTTATTTAGGTTGCTACTATTATGGCCTCAACGTGACGAAAGCACCTTTTAAAGATAATGTTAAATTACGTGAAGCTTTATCTTTAGCTATAGATAGGTCAATTATCGTCGATCAAATTGCAAAAGCAGGAGAAGTGCCTGCATATAGTTTCGTACCTCCAGGAGTGAATAATTACGTTGAGCAGCCATTGTTATTTAAATATTATGATCGTTCTTTACAAATTAAAAACGCACAAAAAGCATACAGAGAAGCTGGTTATTCAATAGAAAAACCATTATCAGTCGAAATTCGTTACAATACGTTAGATGGTCATAAGCGGATTGCATTGGCTATTTCGGCAATGTGGAAGGAAATATTAGGGGTAGAAACAACATTAATTAACGAGGAATGGAAAGTCTATCTAGAAACACGGAAGCAAAAACAAAAAACACAAGTCTTTAGAGCCGGTTGGATTGGAGATTATAATGACGCTAATACGTTTTTAGAATTATTACATTCAAAACATGGTATCAATGATTCTGGTTATAATAACCCTAACTTTGATGCACTTTTAGCCAAAGCGGCCACCACAGTAAATTTAACTGAACGTGCAACAATATTAGCTAGAGCTGAAAAAATGATGTTAGAAGATTATCCTATTATCCCTATTTATTTTTATGTATCGAAACATTTGGTAAAACCGCGTGTAGAAGGATTCAAGCCTAATATTGTAGATCGATTTTATACAAAAAATTTAAGATTAAAAATTACAGATAATAAATAGTTATTGATACTTTTAAAAACTATTTTTTCTTGCAGTATTTATGGGCTTAAGTTCTTAAAAACTATTGTTTTTCTTTATCTGTGGTTCTGGCTTTTTACTCATATTAGAAAATATAGTGCATAAACTTTCAATATCTTCATCTTCAATCTCTATAAACTGTCCATAGTCACCCGGATCTGAACCTGAATCTGAATTTGAATAAAAACTATTGAAATAATTTTGAGGGTCATTATTACCCCTCACTCTGTCTGGGTTTTGAATATTAGATTCATTTTCAATCTTAGGTTCAATTTCTTGCTTAGAACCGTCACACGAATGATTTTCACAGTTTTTCAAATTGTTTCCTGCATTTACAATACTTGAATTTTCATAAACTGGATTAATTTTTTGTCTTTTTAGACCTTTAAGGTCATTAACTTCATCAACTGAAGTTGGGGAAACTGTATTTATATCTCTATTATCTGATTTAACTAAACTTTCTGGGTTTGTATAGGGAAAGTTTTCATTACTTATTTCATTCAAACCTCTTTTATTTGGGTTTAGTTTACATCCCGTTTTAATTGTAGCTACATTATTCATTTTAATCCTCTAATTTTTATCTTATATAGAGTTATCGGTTCTACTTTAGGAAATATTTCATTTTATTATTATTTTATTCGTATTTAGATTTACTAAATGGAAATTGATGTTTAATTCTCATTAAATATTTATAGCTAAATAAATTTAGACATACTAAAACCACTATTTTTTGAAACGTTATGTTTAATGAAGAACAATAGTTATTCTATCGTCAATTTTTGTATAAAACATTATCTTTAATTGAACGGGTACTCAATTTAAGTTTTGAGCTTTATCGCTGTATTACACTAATGTTAAGAATGGTTACCTTCGTTCCTTAACAATGCAACCTGGACCACTCAAGTTATCTTTTCTTTCAGATTTTTTCTTTGTTTGATAAAAATGGCTATCACTAGATGATTCGTCCATAGGACGTGTCTTATATATTTCTTGTATTGGGGAATGGGGATCCTTATAGACTGTGCTCCTTGTTAAAGTTGATGACGACTTTATTGACCTAGCGTCATCGTAACTATTGTCTTGATCTGAATTACCATTCAAACCCAGTCTGGTGATAATATTATCTAATTTAAAAATAATATTTTCGTCACTTTTCGTATCTTTAACAATTCTAACTATTAAGTCCATTGGAAATTGCTTATAAGTATCATGATCTAAAAGGCGGTATAAATTCTTTTTAATATTATAAGAATCAAATGCTATATTTTGATACTGTAACAAAAATTGAAATACCAATTCAAGTTTAGTAGTACTTTCTAAATCAAATTTATTGTTTTTTGTTAACTCATCTAAAGCATTACTATATTTCCCTATTTCTGGAATCAGTACATACGGATTATTAAGTTCATTCACATTAAGTTTACAGTTAAATTCTTTTAAATCAGATGGTTTTTTTGAATATACCATTCTTAAAACATCTAAAACGACGGGCTTTTTATTAATGATTTTTTTAAGTTCTTTAACTTTAAATAGATCATAATTTTTGGCTAAGTTTCTTAAAATTTTTTGGCCTATACTGTCTTGTTCATTCTTTTTAATTTGAGGTATCTCTTCTAAGACTTTTGCTTTTTTTTCCTCAAATGATGTAATGATAATCATTGATTTCTCATTTTTTTCTAGGTCTTTAAATAATCTAAATACACTTAACTGTTTATTATCTAAAACAATAGATCTGTTTGTTGACGTTATAGAAGATTTTATTGAATTTTTAGATCTATTTGTTGAATCAACGGATATATTAGATTCAAAAGTAGGGTAAAATTTTTCATCAAAAAACGAATTATTGTTATCAGATGGGCCACTTCCAGGTTGATTTTTGGTTCCTCCCCTAATTGATTTTATTGGAGATATAATACAATTTGCTAGTTGAGAAGGTATTGTTTTATTTTGCTGAGAATCTGGTTTGTAACTACTCTCTTGGCTTTTTTCTATGTCTTTTAGACCCTGCGTTCCATATTTACAGGCCATAGCTATTCTGTCTTTTTGGGCACGAGATCTATATATTGATTCTTTATACCCACCAGGATTTATTTCATGATGCAAATGCTTTTTATTTGGGGAATACATTAATAACTCCTGCGTATACTTAAGAAAGAAAATTTCATATATAATTCACGAATTAAAGATTTCGAACTTAAGCATAAAAATTTAAACTAATTTAATTCAAGGCTGAAATATTAAACTAATCAATTAGTTATTTCAAGTTATTTTAACTATTTTTTATATTAATTCTATTTTTGTTTTATCTTTTTTCTTTTAAAATCAGATGTTAAGCATATGCTATAATACAGAGGATGTCATCCAACTCATTTAGCATTTTTTTTATACGTCGGATTTTCAGTGCAATTCCAACATTGTTCTTTTTAATAACTATTGCCTTTTTTATGATGAGGATTACTCCAGGTGGACCTTTTGATACTGAAAAAGATATTTCTCCTGTTATCCAAGAAAATTTAAACCAGATGTATCATTTGGATAAATCACTCTTTCATCAATATATTCATTATTTAACACAACTTCTAAAAGGTGATTTCGGACCATCCTTTCAATACAAAGACTTTACTGTTAATGAACTCATTTATGCTGGTTTCCCTGTGTCTTTAAGACTTGGATTAGGGGCAATTATTATTGCGTTAATAATAGGTTGTTTTTTAGGCTCTGTTGCTGCCCTAAAACAAAATAAAACTCTCGATTACAGTATTATGACATTTGCTATGACAGGCATTTCGATTCCAAACTTTGTAATGGCTCCTATATTGGTTTTAACTTTTGCTATAGGCTTACAGCTTTTACCAGCCGGAAGTTGGAATAATGGAGCTTTTAAGAATACTATTTTACCAACTATTTCTTTGGCATTACCTCAAATTGCTTACATCGCGCGTATCATGCGGGGAAGTATGATAGAAATATTACATAGCCCTTTTATCAAAACAGCTAAAGCAAAAGGTCTTCCGGCTAGAGTTGTCTTATTTAAACATGCACTTAAACCAGCCTTGCTACCCATTCTAAGTTATTTAGGTCCTGCAACTGCCGGAATCTTGACTGGGTCTGTTGTGATAGAGCAAATTTTTAGTATTCCTGGGTTGGGACGTTATTTTGTACAGGGAGCACTAAATAGAGATTACACTTTAGTTATGGGTGTTGTAATTTTTTATGGAATGTTAATTATTTTATTTAACTTTATTGTTGATTTGCTTTATAAGTTGTTGGATCCAAGAATTAAATGAATAAAACCTTACGAACAGAACTAGAACAAAAAGATGTCATTGGTAAAAGTCTTTGGGACCATGCTTTTGAACGACTTAAAAGAAATAGAGCGGCTATGATAAGTCTAACTATATTAGCGATTATGAGTCTTTTAGTTTTTATCGGACCTTATTTAAGCGTACATCGGTTTGATACTATCTATTGGGACGCCTTTTCAATTGGACCGTCGTTGTCAAAAGGACATCTTTTCGGAACAGATACTACAGGTAGAGACTTATTTGTACGTGTTCTTGTTGGAGGCCGTTTGTCTTTGATGATTGGAATTATTTCAACACTGGTGAGTTTAGTCATTGGCATTGCTTACGGCGCAATTGCCGGCTATATCGGAGGTAAAGTAGATAGTTTTATGATGAGAATTGTTGATATTTTATACGCGCTACCTTTTATGTTTTTAGTTATTTTGTTAATGGTGATGTTTGGTCGCCATATTATATTAATCTTCGTTGCTATCGGTGCAATTAACTGGCTTGATATGGCACGTATTGTTCGAGGCCAGACTTTAAGCTTAAAAGAGCGTGAATTTATAACAGCGGCACGTGCAATGGGTGTTAAAAAGCGTTTTATTATTTTACGCCATATTATTCCGAATCTGTTAGGTATTGTTGTTATTTATGTCACGCTAACAATCCCGCAAGTTATTTTGGCTGAATCATTTTTAAGCTTTTTAGGGCTTGGTGTTCAAGAACCGCTTACAAGTTGGGGTGCGCTAGTTAATGATGGGGCTCAAGAAATGGAATCTGCACCATGGATGCTTTTATTTCCTGCCTTATTTTTAGCTACTACACTTTTTTGTTTTAACTTTTTGGGAGATGGATTACGGGATGCATTAGACCCTAAGGACCGTTAACTTATGCTTCATATAAATAATTTATCTATTACATTTAAAAACTCAGAAAAAGATGTCATGGCTGTTAAAGAGCTCTCTTTTAAAGTAAAAAAAGGATCTTTTTTTGGAATAGCGGGAGAATCTGGATCAGGAAAAACACAAACCATGTTAAGTATAATGGGTTTACTTGAACCTACTGCCTCTGTTTCAGGTAGTATTATTTTTAATGATGTAAACTTGTTATCTTTATCAGAGGCTCATATAAATCAAGTAAGATCTGACAAAATTAGTATTATTTTTCAAGATCCGATGACCTCATTAAACCCTTTTTTAACTATCGGCTCACAATTAACTGAAGTACTTATCTACCATAAAAATTATTCAAAGACAGCTGCAATTAAACGTTCGATTGAATTTTTAGAATTGGTTCAACTTGATAATGCAGATACTTTAATGCGTCGTTATCCACACGAACTATCAGGTGGCATGAGACAACGTGTGGCTATTGCTATGGCTTTACTTTGCGAACCTGAATTACTAATTGCTGACGAAGCAACTACAGCACTAGATGTTATTGTTCAATCTGACATATTAGCCTTACTGAAAAAACTAAAAAAACAACTTGATATGACAATTATCATGATTACTCATGATTTAGCTGTTATTTCAGAATGTTGTGATGACGTTATGATTATGCATCAAGGAGAATTAAAGGAAATTGGGTCTGTTAAAACCATTTTTAAACAACCTAGCGATATTTATACAAAACAACTCCTTGCTGCTGTACCAAAAATAAAGAAAGGTAAAAGTAAAAAGCAAACTTTTGCAATATCTAGCCGAGGCTCAATCTTATCTACAAATAAACTCAGTGTTCAATACGTGACAGAAACTCATCTTTTTGGGAAACCGGCTATTACAAAAGCCGTCGATACTATTTCTTTTGATGTTTATGAAGGCGAAACACTAGGTATCGTAGGTGAATCGGGTTGTGGGAAGTCATCATTAGCGCGAACGTTAATTGGATTACATGAACCCAGTTCTGGAAAAATTACGTCAAATGGATACCCTATTTCAGACTTAATTGAACGTGGTGAATACAACAAAGACGTTCAAATTATTTTTCAAGATCCACTTGCATCTCTCAATCCTCGAATGACTATTGCAGATATTATTGCAGAACCATTACAAGTCTTTGAACCCACACTCAATCCTAATCAACGTAAAGAAAAAGTTTTAGCTATGTTAGAAGATGTTGGCCTTGATGCTACAATGATCAATCGTTACCCCCATGAATTCTCAGGTGGACAATGCCAGCGAATAAGCATTGCAAGATCGTTAATTTCACGTCCCAAAATATTGGTTTGTGATGAACCTGTTAGCGCTTTAGATGTTTCCATTCAAGAACAGATTTTAAAATTGTTGCAAAAATTGAAAACTAAATTTCAACTTACTATTTTATTTATTTCACATGATTTAAGTGTGGTTCAGCAAATGAGCGACCATGTTATGGTTATGTACAAAGGTAAAATTGTTGAATATGGACCTAAAGATCAAATTTACAATCAACCTAAACATGATTATACCAAAAAGCTTTTGGCTGCTGTCCCTACACTATAAGTTTCGTTAATCGAAAAACTGTTACCTTTTTAGTTAATTTATCCTTTGTGAGGCCTATTGTTTTTGGGTCTATTGTTCGTTCTGTTATCTGGTACCCACGCTTTTCGTAATAAGGAAATAAATCCGTTCGAGTGCTCACGACCCTCATTGTAATTTTCTTTACTCCCTGTTGGATCATTTTAGACTCAACAGAATGGATTAATGATGTAGCTATCCCCTTTTTTTGCTGGTCAGGAAAAACTGCAAGTGGACCAATATAACCTTCTTTGACACTTATTTTATAAAAAATAACCCCTACTAGCTTTTTTGAATCTAGATTTATGCAACATAGATAGTGCCCTACTCTAAATTGAGCTTCAATTTCTGTAAGATCAACAAAACGATCTGTTTTTTTAAACCCGATAATAGGGTCATCTCGTTCTATTTTATAAGCTTCGTTAATACACTTGAAAATACTTTCTTTGTCCGTTAGGCTTGCTGCTCTGAAACTATAGTCTTTTTTTAACATAATTTTATTTTAATCTACTTTTTGACTTATGGTACTATAAAAATATGCGATTTAAACTAAGTTTGATTTTAATTTGTTTATTTTATCAAGTATGTTTTGCACATCCTGTCACTTACAAAGATGCATTTGCTACAAGCTTAGTGGTATCTAAAAATACTGATTATTATATCAACCGATCTATATCTCCTAAACAGGCCTTTGGAGTGCGCTACCTTAAGCTTGTAAATGAAGATGCAAATTTCATGTTTATTCAATCTAATCGGTTATTAAAAAGATGGTTTTTTCCTGATGCTCAAGCAAATATTTATTCAACAGTCGCTATAGGATTAGACGATTTAGACTCTTCTCTTTTACCCTGTGTAAGACTTTATTCTGATTATGAAAATAGATTATTTTATACAGCTTTTGAAGTTGAACATATGATTAAAGAAAATTATTCCATTACAAAGAGTAATTATCGTATTGGCTTATCACCTTATAAACATAGCTATAAAGGTGTTGCTTTGTGGTTTATATTGCATCTAGATTATCTTTCAACAGCAACTGATCCTATTACGTTTTTTCCACTTATTCGATCATTTTACAAGTCATATTTAGTTGAATTAGGCTCGAATGGTATTAACAGCTACCTGCAGGTTATGCTACACTTTTAAGGTGAAATATATACTTTTATTATTTTTTGCTTGCCTTAGCCTTGGGTTTGATTCTGCTCATCAGCTTGAAAAGGAGTATAATACAGCTACGGATTTAACTGATTTCAAAAAAATTGTTATTCAAGTTGAAGGAATGACTTGTGCTATGTGTGCTCAAGGTATTGAAAAAAAACTATATGAAACAAAAGCTATAAAATTTATAGAAGTTGATTTTGAAACAAAATTAATATCAATTTATTACCCTAAACATAAACATGTAAGTGATAAAGTCATTAATGATGCTATTTACTATGCAGGCTATAAATTGGTAACAATTGATCGACTTAATTAGCTTTTAATAACCACGGATCTAAATCAATATCTATAGTATTTGCTACCTTAACCGTTAACACAGTCACAGCATCTTTTAATGCTTCTAAAAGCAAGTCTTCGTTTTTATTAAATTCTTGCTTTACTTGATACGATTTATACTCAATTGGATATTCAACTATAGATACATTTAGTGGTATATCTTTAAATTCGCCTACTGATTTAATTTTTGATTCAGCTAGCGTTTCATAAAAAAAATCAGCTACAACTTCATTTGTTTTAGATAAAACTATTTCAGCATTTACAATTACATTAATTTGCTTTGTAAGTACACTAACATCATATTCAAATTCATCTCTATACCACTGGCTATCGTCTTCCTTTTTATATGCAAAAATACTCTTTTCAGTCACTATTTTAGGCAATACTGATTCATCTTCAGACATTGATACCTTAAGATTAAGTTGATAATGGGATTTAGCCGATAAAGTTGATTCTACAATAACAAATTCTGTTAAGTGTTTTGATAAATCTGTTATTGCGTAATGGTACATTAGTTTTGGTATATTTACTCCGTATCGCGTTAAGGAATGAGGATTCATTGTTTTAAGATGATTTTTTTTATCTTTTTTTAAACCCTCATTAATATTATGGTCAAATGCTTCTATTTTATTGACTGTTAAAACTCGTTTAGCTTTTGCTAATGCATCTTCTTTTAACTTTTCATCATCAGAAGATGCTTTATCTACTTTTTCTAAATTCTGAACATATTTAACCACATGACGATATAACTTTGCTTCATATGCCGTTTGCATTCTGTAACGTTGATCAGCTATTGTCTTGGTGGCATAACTTTCTATTTTATTGAAATACCTCTGTAAAAAACTACTCCTAATAACATCCGGATAAAGTAAATGAATTTGTTGGAGTTGCTCGTATGTTTTATAAAATAAAAAATATATTTCAATAGATGGTCCATTTGAAATAAGCATTTCTGTTTCAGTTTCTAGTTTTTCTAATAAATAGTCTCCATTTTGGGTAATAAAATGGTTAAATTTTTTCTTAATACTTTTTTTAAACTTAGCTGTTGTGATTAAACTTTCACTTAATTGAACCGTTAGAAAAAATTGATCATTATAATATGCTTGTTCAATTTTTTCGTAATGATTTGGGCAACCAAACAAGAAACATGAACAAATCAAGACAAACATAAGAGAGTTTATTTTCATATTTGTATTATACAAGCTTATACGCTTATTCAGATAAGCATTTTTTTCTGTTAATCTATTGATAGACTTTAAATATTGTTAAATTTGTATTTAATTTCTATAATAGCAACACATTTGGGGTAGACATGGATACAAAAGCATTAATAGTTCAATATTCAGACGAAACAAAAACACTTCCTGATGGTAGTAAAGTAATATATGCAGAAAGTGATGATAAAATTGTTCTTTATCATAAAATTCCTTTTGAAAAAGGTATAACATATGTATATAAGAGAGATGATAATACAATTACAGTAAATAATAGCCCAGGTACTAATGATGATAAGCGATCAATGATTCAACTTGGAACATACTTTTTAAAAAACTCAAAAGAAGAAGATTTGGTTACTGTAAACGTAAAAGGAGATAAGTAATGGGTATTTCGCCACTCCAACCATCTAATTCTGCTAAACCACCACAATTTAATGACCCCAATACGGCTATTTTAAATAGGCCCGGCATTGCTGAAGTCTTAACAGGACTTAACCTTAAGAAAAAAGATATTAAAAGCGTTGATGTTCATGAAGGTATTAGTATTCTAAATATCAATAAGAACTTATTTAAAAAAATTAAAAAAAATCTAGATGATATTAGTACTTTAAACAAAGAAGAATTAAATAAACTAGTTTCTTTACTTGGCCTAGATCCAAGTAATGTCATGTACGTCGAGCATGAAGGTGGATATTATTTAGTCAAAGAATCTTTAGATCAACTAGAAAAGTCTTTGGATTAAGTTTAGTTTTCAACTCTATTTTAGATAGAAACCTTGTTGCTTCAAAGCTAAACACGGTAAAATATAAACAATAGGTGTTTGTATGACTGAATTTATTTATGATGAAAATGTAAAAGGGTCTTATTATGTCAACGATGATTGTATTGCTTGTGATACATGTGTTGATATTGCTTGTGATTTTTTTAAACTTACACCCGATTACGATCATGCCTATGTTTACAATCAACCAGAAAATAAAGATGATTTAAAAAAATGTAATGAAGCGCTCGATACCTGCCCTGTAGCAGCAATTGGGAAATATAATGACTAAATGGACAACAGATTCATTATTTGATGTACTCAAAGATGTAACTTTAGGTGGAGGGTTATGTGTTTATACGCGCGAAATTTGCGAATTAATGCTACCAAAAATCAATCAAATCCAAACTCTAAAAGAAGAAAAAAATGCTATTATTTTAGCCCATTCTTACGTTGTTCCAGAAATTATTCGAACTGTGGCTGATGAAGTTGGCGATTCATACTATTTAAGTAAAAAAGCAAAAGAAACAACAGCTGACACCATTGTTTTTTCAGCCGTTAAATTTATGGCTGAAACAGCTAAACTGCTTAACCCAACGAAAACTGTACTTATTCCATCTCGATTTAATGGTTGCTCTTTAGCCGATTCTATTACTGGGGAAGATGTTAAAGCATTGCGTGCAACTCATCCCGATTATACATTTGTTTGCTATATCAATACGACTGTCGATGTCAAAGCTGAATGTGATGTTTCGGTAACCTCGTCTAATGTATATGATATTTGTGAAAAACTAGATAATGATAAGATATATTTTTTACCCGATAAATTAATGGGGCAAAATGTTATTAATGAGCTTGAACGCAGAGGTGTTAAAAAAACCATTAAATATACCGATGGTACATGTTATGTTCATGAAGAATATACCCCTGCCATGATTCATCATATTAAACGAAAATACCCTGGAGTCGCTGTTTTAGCCCATCCTGAATGTGGCCCTGATGTTGTCAATGAAGCTGATTATATTGGCTCAACATCTCAATTAATCAATTATGTTAAAGACCATGATGCCCCTTATTACTTTTTACTTACAGAATGTGGCTTAACTGGACGTCTACAGACAGAAGTACCTGGCAAACGCTTTGTTGGTACATGTACAATGTGTAAATATATGAAATCAAATACGATGGACGATATAATTCGTGTATTATCAGACCCTAAACCAGAAGATATAATTACACTTCCTGAAGAATCTTATGCTCGAGCTCAGCGCTGTATTGATCGAATGTTTGAGCTTGCTTAAATAGTTACTTTATTTTCTATCATTTTAGATGATATTTCTTGCGGGTGTTCTAAGCGAAACTTTTTAGAGGTTACAGCTTCCCAAGCATCTAAACACTCGGTTAAATAATCTTCGTTTGTAGTAGTTGGATGTAATTGAACTTTATGGACATGGCAATACGTTATTAAATCGATAATGGAAAGATTTTGTCCCTCTTTTTTATGCTCTCCACTTAGAGGGTTTAATCCACCACATGCGACAAGATTTATATCAAATTGATAAAATTTTTGGTCTAAAAAAACACTAATGTTAGTCCATTTATGTGGACCATTATGAAGATGTAAACTTGTATTTTTTGAATTTAAGAAAGGGGACTCTAAAATTTGATTTAGTTCCATAGGCGTTAATTTTCCTGACGTGTCTCCTAAACTAAATAATATATCTGGATGACTTTTAGCGATCTGTTCTATAAGTTCTTTTGTTTTTTCAACTTGATTAATTTTTGAAATGTAAACTTTTATTTTAGGCCATGAAAACGCTTTTAATACTTTAATTTGGTTTAGAGAGACGTCTAATAACTGCTTTATAGTTCTATTTGTATTTTTCTGAGCATAATCTTCACATGCTGATACTAATACGGCCCATTCATTTTTAGTTTTTGTTTTAATTGCATATTCTGTTAATTCAATTGCTTTATCTAAAATTGATGGATGTGTTCCAGGTGCTAAAATCATCGAAATGGTAGGTTTGTTTAGACATTGATCACATAACTCTTTAAAAGATTTTTCACTATCTTTTAATCGCCATTGCAAACTACCTACTTTTAACTCTTTTGACCCAAATATTGTTCCGATCTCAACTGTTTCTACTTTAGAAAAACTTTTTTTCAACGTCATTATCATATCTTTTTGGTTAATATCTTCTGAAGATTGGATAGCATCTCTAGCTACTTCATGTAATTTAATTTTTGGAAATATTTTTTGGGAATCAATTTTCTTTAATTCACTTAAATAGGTTTTTGCTATTTCTTTATTAGAAAAGTTAGACCTAAAACTGCTATATGACAAAGGTGATTTACAAATAGTAGAAACTTTCATTAGAAGATTATTTTAAACTACTTTAAATTAAAACTCTAATCGTAAATATTAAAACTATGTAGAAAATTCAGAAATTATAGATTGAATAGACGCTTTTGCATCACCAAATAACATCCGCGTATTTTCTTTAAAAAAAAGTGGATTTTGAATTCCTGCAAAACCTGGATTCATTGAGCGTTTCAATACAAATACAGTTTTTGCGCGATTAACCTCTATAATAGGCATCCCATAAATGGGACTACTTGAATCTTCTAGTGCATCTGGATTAACAACATCATTTGCCCCAATCACAAGACAAACATCTATTGTTTCAAGTCTAGGATTTATTGTATCCATTTCAATTAATTTATCGTAAGATACATTGGCCTCGGCCAATAATACATTCATATGACCCGGCATTCTTCCAGCAACAGGATGAATTGCAAAGCTGATCTCTGTTCCATTATCTTCTAATAGCTCTGATAATTCTCTAACGACATGCTGGGCTTGTGCGACTGCCATTCCATACCCTGGGACAACAACAACTGAACGGGCATTTTCGAGAACTAAATATGCATCTTCAGCAGAAATTGGGTTTACCTCACCTTGATCTTTATTTTTTTGCTTACTTGTTCCTCCTCCAAACCCTCCAAATAAGACATTGCTTAACTTTCTATTCATTGCCTTGCACATAATTACTGTTAATATTAATCCTGATGCACCTACGAGTAATCCTGCAATAATTAATAAAATATTCCCAACTACTATCCCTGCAGCACTTGCTGCAAGACCTGAAAAACTATTTAACAGTGCTATTACAACTGGCATATCCCCTCCACCAATTGAAATAACACTAAATATACCTATTAATAATGCATATATAATTACAAGATTGATTCCAATACTTAAGTTTATTACATCCGTTAAACTTGCAATTAAGACAGCCAGAAGTGCTATAGCTAAAATAATATTTATAATTCTACTAAATGATACGAAAAGAGGTTTTCCTGAAATTTTACCTGCTAATTTTAACCAAGCAATTATACTTCCAGTAAATGTTAAAGCTCCTATTGTTAAAGAGATTACAGTTATGAAAACTTCAAATTGTGAAATTGTTGTTTTTCCAATAAATGCAGCTAAAGCTAATAATAAACTTGATCCGCCTCCAAAACCATTCAGTAAAGCTACCATTTCAGGCATGGCTGTCATTGCTACAAAACGGGCAGCTATGACACCAAAAATTGAGCCAATTATTAACCCGATTAATACTGTTTGAAATCCTAAAATTGTTTGCTGCATTGATGTAACAATAATTGCAATCAACATCCCTATTGCAGATAATAAGTTTCCATAACGCGCTGTCTCAGGTGAGCTTAGCTTTTTCATTCCTAAAATGAAGCAAAATGCAGATACTAAATACCCAAGATTAGCAATTAAATCTAAATTCATTTTTTATCCTTTTTTTTGAACATTTCCAACATCCGATCCGTTACTAAATATCCACCGACCACATTCATAGTTGCCATAGCCACTGCGATTACACCTAAAATTACACTTAGCTCGTTTTGACTTCCCCCAGCCAACGAAATTGCACCTATTATCGTGATACCAGAGATAGCATTTGCACCTGACATTAATGGTGTGTGTAAAGTTGAAGGTACTTTTGATATAAGCTCAAAGCCTAAGAATATTGATAAAATAATAATAAATATTATATAAAATGCCATCATTTCCATTAGGAAGACCCCTCACTATTTTTTTGTAACATGGGATTAACGATTTTACCATTTTTTGTTGTTAAAACAGACTTAATTATGTCATTAGATAAATCTATTTTACATGTTTTTGTTTCTTTATCATAAATATCCTCAATTAAGCTAAAAATATTTGAAGAAAAAACTAGTGAGGCATCTTTAGCTACGAAACTTGCTAAATTAGGAAGTCCTATAATATGTACCCCCTCACTATCAATTTCTTTCCCAAGCTCACTTGCCTCTACATTTCCCCCTGTTTCTATTGCCAAGTCAACAATAATTGACCCTTGTTTCATTTCAGCAATCATTTCATTTGTAATGATAATGGGTGCTTTTTTCCCAAAAAGCTGAGCAGTTGTTATAACGATGTCGGCCTGTTTACAGGCTTTTAACATCACTTGTTTTTGTTTTTCTAACTGGTTTGCTGTTAACTCTTTCGCATAACCTTGGTTACTTTCTCCAGTTTGGCCTAAATCTACTTTTAAAAACTTTGCACCTAAAGACTTTACTTGCTCTTCAACAACAGGCCTCGTATCAAAAGCTTCTACTTGTGCACCTAATCTCTTTGCTGTGGCAATCGCTTGCAGCCCAGCAACACCTGCACCTACTATAAATACCTTTGAAGGTGAAATTGTACCAGCTGGTGTCATCATCATTGGAAAAATTTTGGAGGTTTTAGAAGCTGCTAACATGACAGCAACATAACCAGCTAAACTAGATTGTGAACTTAACACATCCATTTTTTGGGCATATGTAGACCTTGGAATAAACTCTAACCCTAAACTAGTTATTTTATTTTCAATTATATTCTTAAGTTGAGGCTTATTGAAAAAAGGATCTAATAAACAGATCAACGTTGTCTGCTTTTTTATATTTTTTAAAATAGCTTCTTTTGGGCAATTTACTTGAATAATAATATCTGTATCAAATAATTTTGTTTTGGATTTGATTACTTTAGCACCAAATTTTACAAAATCACTATCTGTATAAATATCATGACCTATCCCTGGTTCAATCTGTATATCGATACCTAAATCAATATACTTTTTAACTGTTTCAGGAACAATACTGATTCTTTGCTCATTTTTGTCTTCTTTAAAAATTGTTATTTTCATATATTTTCTTCTTCGACTTTAATTATAACTTTATAGTTATGATATATACAGTATTGATAACTTTTAAACAAAAGAATTTCTCAAAGATATTGCTTTGATTTAAATTACCTTTGAAGGGTTTAAAATATTATTTGGATCAAAAACAGCTTTAATTTGTTTCATTATTTTTATTTCACTTTCAGAAAAGTACATTGGCATATATTCTTTTTTTGTTACACCAATTCCATGTTCGCCAGTTAGAGTTCCACCCATAGAAATACAAAGCTCTAATACTTTTTTTACCCATTCTTGTTTAATTTCTTTCCAACGTTTAGGGTTGGGCTGATGCATTAAAATATTTGTATGAATATTTCCATCACCTAAATGACCATAACCCACAAAGGTTATTTCACTAGTTGGATCTAACGTTTTTATCGCTGCTAGATAAGTTGCAATTTCAGCTGGAGGAACTGTTACATCTTCAGATGTTTTATGGCCATAGGCTTGCTCTAGTGCTTTAGAAGTTGCTCGTCTCACAAACCAATAGTCTTCTTCATTACCTGTAAATACTGATGTATTCTCAAAATGGCTTATTTCATCTTTTGCAATATTCAGCATATCGTTTAACTCCGTGCTTGATTGTGCATCAAAGCGGCATAATACAACAGCATTGCCGGTGTTAAACGGATATGTTTTTTGATGTATTTTTTCTACGGCATCCACACAAGCTTTTTCTAAAAATTCAGCTGCTGCAGGACGTAATGATGACCGCGCAATACGTTGTAAATAGTCACAAGCATCTGACATTGTATCAAAGCAACACCATATGGATTCACTTACTTTAGGTTGTGGAATTAATTTCAAAATAATTTTAGTAATAATGGCTAAGGTTCCCTCAGAACCTACTAATAATTTTTTTAAATCATATCCTGCTACATCTTTATATAGCTTACCTCCTAATTTAAAGGGTTCCCCATTTGCAAAAAAGCCCTCTAACCCTAAGACATAATCACCGGTAACTCCATACTTTAGTGCATTTGAACTACCTGAGTTTTCAGCAATATTTCCGCCAATTGTGCACCAATCGGAGCTGGATGGGTCAGGAGGATAAAATAAACCAACTTGTTTTGCCGCATCTTTGATCGTATCTGTTATGACACCAGGCTCAACTGTAATACAGGAATTGTTTAGATCAAGATCAAGAATTTGGTCAAGCTTTTCTAGCGATAGTAAAATACCTCCTTTTTCAGGAATAGCACCTCCAGATTTGCCCGACCCCGCCCCACGTACTGTTAGTGGAATTTTATACTTATTTGCAAAATCAAGCACAATTTTAATATCTATAGCTGATTGAGCAATAACAAGTAAGGCAGGTACAACACCTTCTTCATAAGATTTATCTGTTTTATAATCGGCTAATGTTGAGCTTAGCTGACTACACTTTTCTTTACCAAGTTGCTTGATTAATTTATCTATTGTCATGTGTTTATTATATCAAATAGGCCTCTATGTAAAAAATGCTGCTTATTACATGCTAATTACTTTTTTTTTCTCTTATTTCAGTTAATAATTGTTGTTGTAAATCTTTTTTATTTTCTTGCTTACTTGTATCATTATAAAATTTTTGTTCTTTAAAATTTTGTTTTTCTAAATTCTCTACTGCATTTTCATAATATGTTGCAGATTCATCAAAATGAAACTTTGATTCTATTTGCTCAGTTTTCAAATCTGAATCCAAATTTTTTACAACTTCTTTATTTGCACTTATAAATCGGTTGAATTGCTTTAAAATTAATTCAATTTTTTTAAAATCTGATACTTTAGTCTCTCCTGCAATATATAATTGAGTTCCAAAATCTTTAAAATCTTCACTTAACTTTTTACATATTTGATCAAATTCAGCTTTTTGTTTTAATGCTTCTTTTACTTGAAGAGGATAACCTTCAGACTCATTAGTTATGCCTTCTTCTTGAAGTATTTTTTCTTTTTGTTCTAAATTCACATATTGCTTACTTAAACCCTCTAGATTATCTAATTCAGCGAACTCAACTGGAAAATCAATATTTCCCTGAAAGTCTAAAATAGACTGTGCAACATATAATTCATGTTGTCCTTTTAACTGGACATAATAATTTTGTTTATTATGCTCGAATGTTAATAATAAACCATATTTATTTAAGGGCTTGTCTCTAACTCCATAATACTCTTGTTCTTTAGCAAATTTCTCAAATCTTGTAAATTGATCTATTAAACCTATACCATTAGATGATTTAAGATAATTATAAAATTCTTTTAACTTTTCTACATTTGGGTTTTTTAATAACTTTTCAGATTTCTTATCTATCTCAAGTTTTAATTTCTCTACCTTTAATTGTTGATCATATTCTTTTAATACTCCATTATTAAACTCAGATATTTTTGAAAACTCTTCTTTAATATCTGGTAATTCTATTTTTAGACCTAGCGAAATTTCTGTAATTTTTCTTTTCTCATCCTGACCATCGTTAATAAACAATATCGTATTATCATTTAATGTTACTTGCTTTTCACCTTTTTCTTTTAAGGCACTTTCCAGTTCTTTAATTTTTTCATCAGAGAAAAGTTCTTTTTTTATACTTAATGGAGGGTGTTTTTTATTCAAATAGATTGTAACGTATTGTGAAAAATTAGTAGTTTTTATTTCATCTACAGCGTCACTTAATATATTTTTAAGATTAGGTTTTATTTCAATTACTTTGCTTTTACCATCATCTGTTGCTATATTTTTCTCTTTTTCATCTGACTTTTTTGCTTGTATAGCTGCAAATGGATTTGCTCCATCTTTAAATATATTTATTACTTTTTCCTTGTTATCCGTTGCTATACTTTTCTCTTTTTCATCTGACTTTTTTGCTTGTATAGCTGCAAATGGATTTGCTCCATCTTTAAATATATTTATTACTTTTTCCTTGTTATCCG